>NZ_JASOLS010000050.1:0-1118 GCF_030215295.1 Corynebacterium sp. UMB6689
GGGTCTTCGGTGTGGGTGTAGAGCCACCAGTCCATGGTGATGCGCTGGTGCTCATCGAACATGCCACGATGGTTTCCGGCTAAGTCTTTGAGTTGTTTGTTGATGCCGCCTTCCAGCAGGTTCGTGGTGGCTTTTAAGTCTTGCGTGACACCTTCAGGCGGGTCAAGGAAGGTAAATAGCTGTCCGACGTGGATGAGCTTTTCTAGCCGTTTTAGAGCCCTGCGGGCGTTGCGGTGGGTGTACCACCATTTCTGGTTAGCGCTGACCCATTTCGGTACTTGGCCTGCTGGTATAGCACTGCGGTAGGTTCGCTCTTTAAGCCAATCAGCAAAGGTGATGCGGGTGTGGTGGACTGCAGCGGTAAACCGTGCAGCATCTTCACGGTTGTGTACCTGGACGAGCATGTAGCCCAGTTTCCGGATTGCTTTATGCGCTGGGTGAATCGGGTTGCGGCTGATATCGGCAAAAGTGTTGCGCTGGACGTGGACTAGGCAGCGCTGAATGGCAACGTCGGGCCATTTGATACGCAGTGCCTTGAGTGCTCCGCCTGCCCCGTCGGTGGTGACGATGAGTGGTTGCGCGATTTTGTCGAGCAGTTTCAGGTACTCGTATGAGCTTTCACGCAAGCACCAGTGCCAGGCAATGACGTGTGTATTGGTGCAGGCTACCAACAGGCATTTCTTGTGGAAGTAGGTGCCGTCGATAAAGACCTGATCGTAAACCCGATAGGGGTCAGAAGAAGTGGGCACGGTGATAAACCACAAAAGCTTGAACCACCGGGTTAAAGTCCGCCTTGTTACCCCAAGGCGCTTGGCTAAATGGTCTGCAGATTCGCCGGAGAGAATCCAGTCAATAAAGATTTTGAAGTGCCGTATCTCGCTGGCGTGTGCGCGGGTATTAATCGATGAAACGTTGCAGTTAGGACATAGCCAGCGTTGGGTCCCTGCCGCGGTTTTGCCGTTCTTAACCAGTCCATGGCCGCACATGTCACACGACGGTCGATTCCTATTAGCCATAGGAATTGGCCTTACCGCACCAGCAGCAGTCCTCCTATCACAGACCTAGGACTATCCAGTGTTGATTTCATCGATCGGGCTGTTGGAACCGATCCAAAATCA
>NZ_JASOLS010000051.1:0-949 GCF_030215295.1 Corynebacterium sp. UMB6689
ATCGGTGTTTCCGCCGGGCTTTTAGGCCGGTGGGTCAAACTCGAGCGTGAACGCCGAGGAGCCTCGGATGGGATGAGTGAGGCTGATCTTCGTGCTGAGAATGCTCGTCTGCGCCGAGAGCTGGCTGAAGCAAAGATGGATAACGAGTTTTTGTCAAAAGCGACAGCCTTCTTCGCCGCGAAGCAACGCGAGCAGAAAAGTTCGAACTAATGCAGCAGGAGAAGGCAAACTACAGCATCAAGCGCATGGCACGACTATTAAAAGTATCTCGGTCTGGATACTACAAATGGGCCCATGTGCAGCAGAAACGACTATCCGGAAAGGATGATCGGGCAGCATTTTACGATGATGTTGACCGTAAGATTCATCAGATTTGGAAAGACTCCGATGAGGTTTATGGTGCTCCGCGGATCACCGCAGAGCTTGCCGAGCGCTACCACATTTCGCTTAACCGTAAGACTGTGGCGAAGCGGATGCGCATGATGGGCATTGAAGGGATTTCACCGCGTGCCTTTGTCCCGGTGACTACAATCCAAGCCAAGCGTAAGTCGAGTCTTCCTGACCTGGTCAAGCGCATGTTTGATACTGGTGAGCTCAACCGAGTGTGGATGTCAGATATTACCTACTTGCGCACCGGTGAAGGCTGGTTGTACTTGTGCGCGGTCCGCGACGGTCATTCCCGCAGAGTGCTGGGCTGGGCTATGGATAGCGTGCAAGACACACACCTGGTCGAACGGGCCCTGCGGATGGCGCATACACTGCGCGGTGATGTTCCTGATGGGCTGGTGTTTCACGCTGACCGCGGAACGCAATTTACCAGTGAGAAGCTCTGGGAGGTCTGCAGCAGACTGGGCATTGCCCAGTCTGTGGGGCGTACTGGTGTGTGCTTCGATAACGCGATGGCTGAGTCGTTCTGGTCGACGCTAAAGACTGAATTCTACGACCGTAA
>NZ_JASOLS010000053.1:0-808 GCF_030215295.1 Corynebacterium sp. UMB6689
ACGCAGCGTAACAATGCGCTAAAGTAAGCCCCACAATTTCACCACCCCATGGTGTCTACTTTCCGGGGGTCAGGCCCGTGGTTCAAGCTTTTGTGGTTTATCACCGTGCCCACTTCTTCTGACCCCTATCGTGTTTACGACCAGGTCTTTATCGACGGCACCTACTTTCACAAGAAATGCCTGCTGGTAGCCTGCACCAATACACACGTCATTGCCTGGCACTGGTGCCTGCGCGAAAGCTCATACGAGTACCTGAAACTGCTCGACAAAATCGCGCAACCACTCATCGTCACCACCGACGGGGCAGGTGGAGCGCTCAAGGCACTGCGTATCAAATGGCCCGACGTTGCCATCCAGCGCTGCCTAGTTCACGTCCAACGCAACACTTTTGCTGATATCAGCCGCAACCCGATTCACCCAGCCCATAAAGCAATCCGGAAACTGGGCTACATGCTTGTTCAGGTACACAACCGTGAAGATGCTGCGCGGTTTACAGCTGCAGTCCACCACACCCGCATTACCTTTGCTGAGTGGCTTAAACAGCGCACCTACCGCAGTGCTATACCGGCAGGCCAAGTACCGAAATGGGTCAGTCCCAACCAGAAATGGTGGTACACCCACCGCAACGCCCGCAGAGCATTAAAGCGTTTGGAAAAACTCATCCATGCAGAACAACTATTTGCCTTCCTTGACCCGCCTGAAGGTGTCACACAGGATTTAAAAGCCACCACGGACCTGCCCCCTGTTTGGTAGACACCTCCGATTCCGACCGTGTTGGGTCGGGGAAAGGTAATCTACCTCCATGCCT
>NZ_JASOLS010000054.1:0-626 GCF_030215295.1 Corynebacterium sp. UMB6689
CTTTAGTGGCGTCCTCACATCCTTCTCAAACGTGCTCCGGGTGCAGATCGATCTCCACTTCACTAAAGTGCAAGAAATTCTTTTCAAGAATTTTTGCTCTTTAGCTCCAGTTGCTATAGCTGTTCGAAGCGTCAGCGAGTTACAGATATAGTATGCGTAGCGGTTTCGTCCTTTGTTGTGACTGTCATACTCTAGTTGAGTTCGGATGCCAGCCTTGAAGTTGCTTCAGAAAATCCCAACGCACAGTCGAGCTGTGCTTATGGTATTTTCTTCCAGCAATTCAAGTCTCTGACGGCGTCCTCACATCCTTCCCAAACGTGCTCCAGTCACAAGACGAACGTCCGCTTCAAAAACTGGTAACGCTCAGTTTCACTGAGCTTATCCCAGTTTTCTCCAGCGATTTCGTCCTTTATTGTGACTGTCGCACTCTTTTCAAACGTGCTCCGGGTGCAGATCGCTCTCCACTTCACTAAAGTGCAAGAAATTCTTTTCAAGAATTTTTGCTCTTTAGCTCCAGTGTTATCGATCTTTGGTGCACCCGTCGCACTCTCTTATTTCCATTTGTCTTCAATAAATTGGTGGCGGGCGATGGCGCTTTCGTCGGCTTGGTATTTATCGGGGCTCTT
>NZ_JASOLS010000055.1:0-609 GCF_030215295.1 Corynebacterium sp. UMB6689
AATCAACAGCAGAAAAGAAATAGCTGCCTAACCACTAGGTAGCTCCACTACGTGTCCACGATTTGCGGGCAACCCCAGTGGTCGGGGGACCATTTTTGCTTCGGCCGGGGTATAAGGAAAAGGTTGATGGCTCGATAGAGGCGGCTAACTTTCGGATTGCTGTAACCTGCTCGATACTTTTCGGGTGTATGACCTAGCTGACGAAATTGTTGAGAATTTTTCGTTTATGCGGGAAGGTTTTTGGTGGTGCGGGAAGGTCGTTGTTCTGGCCGTGGGTAAATCTATAGCAAGGTTTGTTTGCGTCCCAGGCTTGGTGTCTAGGCCCTATAAGTGCAGACCTGGAAGTACAGACCTGCAGGTGACTGATCAGCAGACGCGGGCCTGTGTTTGGTTGCGACTAGCGGGTCTGTACTTTCGGGTCTGTACTTTTAGAATCCTCTGGCCGGTAGCTACAGTTGGTGCGGCTGGGTTTTATGAGGGTTGGAAACGCCTTCAGGGCCCTAGACAGTGGGTGTTGTCTAGGGCCCTGAAGGGGTTGTATTGAGTTGTTTGTTTTGTTTGGTGTCGGCGGTTTCTTACTCTCCCACAACCTCCCGGTTGCAGTACCAT
>NZ_JASOLS010000056.1:0-591 GCF_030215295.1 Corynebacterium sp. UMB6689
CTCGAGTGGCGAACGGGTGAGTAACACGTGGGTGATCTGCCTTGCACTCTGGGATAAGCTTGGGAAACTGGGTCTAATACCGGATATGAACTGCCTTTAGTGTGGTGGTTGGAAAGTTTTTCGGTGCAAGATGAGCTCGCGGCCTATCAGCTTGTTGGTGGGGTAATGGCCTACCAAGGCGTCGACGGGTAGCCGGCCTGAGAGGGTGTACGGCCACATTGGGACTGAGATACGGCCCAGACTCCTACGGGAGGCAGCAGTGGGGAATATTGCACAATGGGCGGAAGCCTGATGCAGCGACGCCGCGTGGGGGATGACGGCCTTCGGGTTGTAAACTCCTTTCGACAGGGACGAAGCGCAAGTGACGGTACCTGTATAAGAAGCACCGGCTAACTACGTGCCAGCAGCCGCGGTAATACGTAGGGTGCGAGCGTTGTCCGGAATTACTGGGCGTAAAGAGCTCGTAGGTGGTTTGTCGCGTCGTCTGTGAAATTCCGGGGCTTAACTTCGGGCGTGCAGGCGATACGGGCATAACTTGAGTGCTGTAGGGGAGACTGGAATTCCTGGTGTAGCGGTGAAATGCGCAGATAT
>NZ_JASOLS010000057.1:0-545 GCF_030215295.1 Corynebacterium sp. UMB6689
CATAAAGCCGTCGAAGGTTTTCAACCTTCTCTGGCTTTATGCTCCAGTGAAAGGAAGCTACCCGCGCGCCCTCACACCCTTTCTAGTCGGGTTCGCAAAGGCAGAAAGGGAGTGACTTCAGCAAAGTGGAACGACCGGCTAAAGCCGCTCTTATCCTCTTTGCCTCCAGTCATCCCTTTCTAAACGCCTTTGCTCGCACCCTTTCTAGTCGGGTTCAGGCTAGCAGAAATAGCTCCTCGTCACCAAAATCCGCCGAAGACTTTCAGTCTTCTCTGGCTTTTGGCTCCAGAGGTCTATTTCTCCCGCTAGCCTTCACACCCTTAGTCGGGTTCGAGGATGCAGAAAGGGCTCCTCTTCACAAAGATCCGTCGAAGACTTGCAGTCTTCTCTGGCTCTTTGCTCCAGAGGTCCCTTTCTCCCGCATCCTCTCGCACCCTATAGTCGGGTTCGGTCGCGCAGAAGTGGCTCCTCTTCACAAAGATCCGCCGAAGTCTTTCAGACTTCTCTGGATCTTTGCTCCAGAGGTCCACTTCTAACCGCGCTCC
>NZ_JASOLS010000058.1:0-526 GCF_030215295.1 Corynebacterium sp. UMB6689
GGCCCAGTCCGCAATGGTATGTAAACCAATCTCTCTCTGGGCTTCAAAGAGGCACTCATAGGCCTTTTGATAGGCTTCCTTTAATTGCTCTTGGACTTTCTTAGCCTTTTGCACCAGGGACATAATTTCATTCATTAAAATCATCCGTTTACGGTCCATTAATTCATGGCCGTTCTTGGATAAGCGCAAGGTTTTTTCAACCTGCATGAGATTCCCCTTGGTGGGGGTGTGGTTGACTTCCATTAGTCCTCACCGTCCTGCTTACTATCCTTATCTAGGGCATCTTTTTTGTAAGAATAAGTGGTGTCTTCATAATATTTGTCGAGTAATTGACTATCCATCCGGTTTAACTCGGTCCGTGGGAAGCTACGGAGTAGGTCCCAACCCAAGTTCAAGGTATCGGTAATAGTCCGGTTCTCATCTTGCTTTTGCCCAATAAATTCTTGTTCAAAGGCTTCTCCGAAGGCTAAGTATTTCTTATCCAAGTCAGAAAGTTCTTCTTCCCCGATAACCGATGCTAAGGAAC
>NZ_JASOLS010000059.1:0-521 GCF_030215295.1 Corynebacterium sp. UMB6689
CCTCATACTATTATTATATTAACTTGTTCTTACAACAAGTTAATAATCGTACAACAATTGATTTATCGCCTAAAAATTACATAATTAAGGGATAAAGGAGAGGTTATGGGATGAGAAATTTTGATTATTCACTATTAAAAGAAAAAAGTGGAATGGTGACATTTTAAATTATCTTTCTCAAATCGGGAAATATAAAGGTAGATCGACGTTTTACGAAAAAAATAAACTAATTCGATAAAATATGTGTACCTAGTTTCCAAGAAGGTTAGCTAAATGTAAAAAAGTCCACGTTTGAAACCAACATAGGACTTTAGTTTTCTCACGAATAGCTCTCTTCAAAATTACTATAACAAAGTTCTTTTTTTATTATGTTCCGAAACAGAAAAGCACGGAAAATTTCCGTGCTTTTTTATTAGAAAATCTTTTTTACTAAGTCAATATTGTTATAAATTTCATAGCGAAAAAGAAATTTAGTTAGGAAGTTGCTTGAAATATTGAAAGAGCATAAGGAATCCTTGATA
>NZ_JASOLS010000005.1:0-156946 GCF_030215295.1 Corynebacterium sp. UMB6689
AGGCATGGAGGTAGATTACCTTTCCCCGACCCAACACGGTCGGAATCGGAGGTGTCTACCAAACAGGGGGCAGGTCCAAATACCGGTCGCCAACGATGGCGATGCCGCACTTGCAAGGCCACTTTCACCCGCACCAATGACGACGCAGTTCAAGCAAAATGGTTTCGCCTTTTCATCTCTTGGCTCATGTCAGGCCACAGCCTGGCAGAGACAGCTAAGACCTGCGGAGTTTCATCACGAACTCTGCAACGCCGGTTCAAAACGTTTTGGCTTATCCAACCTCCCCGAAGCGTTGATAAGCAGCGAATCTACGACCAAATCTTCATCGACGGCACCTACTTCAACACCAAGTGCCTTGTCGTAGCTGCTGACTCCTGCCATGTCATCAACTGGTTCTGGTGCACTAAGGAATCCTCTTGGTCTTACATGCGCCTGCTAGACGAGATAGCCCCACCACAACTGGTGACCTGTGATGGGGATTCCGGAGGACTTAAAGCACTACGCCACTTGTGGCCTGATACTCCAGTTCAACGCTGCATTGTCCACGTCAAACGCAACATTCAACGCGCCACAGGCCTGCACCCCACCTCGCCGATGGGCAAAGCACTGCGACGGCTTTCCTTCGAACTGCTAGCCGTTGACAACCTGGATGAAGCAGCCGAATGGACTGCCAAGCTACACCAATTCGGCACTGTATTTAGCGCCCAGCTCAAAGCCAAAACTTACGTCAAAGACGTCCCTTTCGAGCAGATTCCTAAATCCAAACGCGGCAACAAAAAATGGTGGTACACCCACGATGTTCACCGCGGAATCTACCTACAGCTGAAGAAAATGAGTCAACACGGACACCTCTTTGCCTACCTCACCCAAGCTAAAGAAGGCCAACGCTTAGAGCGCACAACCAACAGCCTGGAAGGCGGAGTGAACTCGCAAATCAAGAAACTGATGCACGCCCACCGAGGACTACGCGACGAGCAACAACGCATCGCCTGTGACTGGTGGCTGTACCTACACACGCAGCTGCCTGGCGACCCCGTAGAAATCGCCAGGCAGCAAAACTGGGGCCAGGACGCACTCGCCAAAGCACAAACCCTAGCCAACCAGGAAACACAAGCCACCAGCGGCCACGAAGACGGCCGACCAGCAACCTACGACAGCGCCATCGACACTGCCTACAACCACTCTATGGGAATACGCAAAGGTCACATACGCTAAACCCCAACCCCCACCAACACAATCTGTCGTTTAACTCGACACGCCGGAAAACAACACGTTTTGTCGTTTAGGCCACTTTTCTTTACTTAACCCTACTTAACCCGATTTTGAGCCCAGTGCACCATCTAGTGCACCAAGTGGCGATTTCAGTACAAAATGAAGAAGACCCCTACCAGGATATTCCCTGGTAGGGGTCGGAAGTTGGTAGCGGGGGCAGGATTCGAACCTACGACCTCTGGGTTATGAGCCCAGCGAGCTACCGAGCTGCTCCACCCCGCGTCGAGATGTACTTCCAAACATCAAGCGCTCTGCACACTGTCCCGTGTGCTGGCGACGGATGTAACTATACAGACACCTTGGCGCCTACCCAAATCCCCTGGGCAGGCGCCATTTCATAGGTGAGGCGCCGAGTTTTCGCCGGCACCTATCCGGACTTACTGAGACTGCAGGGAGCGGTAGTCCTCCACTGCCTTATCGAGCTCGTCCAGGGCCTTGCCGTACTCCTCAAAGGAGCCGTTCTTGGCCTTGTCTACACCATCGAGAGCCTTGTTGATGGCGTCGATAGCCTCGCCCTCGTCAGATGCCTTCGGAGCGGAGGCCGGTGCGGAAGACTCAGAGTCCTTCTCTTCGTCCTTCTTATCGGCGGCATTGGCCTCCTCGTCATCCTTCTCCGTCTGCTTGCCGGAGTCACCCTCAATTTCGGTGATGTCCTGGGCGGCCTTCGGGTCGATGCCGACCTGCTCTAGGGCCTCACCAATCGTCGGCGCATAGCCCACCCGCCCCTTGTAGGACACCAGCACGCGCAGCAGCTTCGGGAACGCAGACTCCTGGCCCTTGCGCTGCGAGTAGATCGGCTCCAAGTAGAGGATCTCTCCCCCACCCACTGGCAGAGCCAGCAGGTTACCGTTCTTCAGGTCATTCGAGCCCTGCCACAGTGTGCGGTCACGAGCCACCTGATCAGAAGACATCATGGCGTCCTGCGCCTGCTTAGGGCCTTGGGTCTGGGTATTCGTCGGCAGCACGCGCACGGTGATATCACCGTAGGTCTCCGGATCAGACGACACCGCCATGTGTGCAGAGAGGAACTGACGGTTCAGACCGCGGTAGGAGGTGATGAGTTGGAAGCTCGGCTTGTTGGTCTCCGGGTCGGAAGCCAGCACGTAGTACGGCGGCTGGTTCAGCCCCTGGGATTCACCGGCAGTCGGATCCTCCGGCACGGACCAGAAGGCGTCGTTGTTGAAGAAGACGCCCGGGTCATCTACGTGGTACTTGGCCAGCAGGTTGCGCTGCACCTTGAACATGTCCTCCGGGTAACGCATGTGCTGACGAAGCTCGTCGGAGATCTCCGACTCGGGCTTGACGACGCCCGGGAAGACACCCTCCCAGGCCTTAAGCACGGGGTCTTCGGTGTCGAACTCATAGAGGTCGACGGTGCCATCGTAAGCGTCGACAGTCGCCTTCACCGAGTTACGGATATAGCCCACCTGATCGTTGACCAAGCGCTGCGTCGTGCCCGTCGGGTTCTGTGCGTCCTGGGTGGTCTCCGTCAGGGAGGTGCGCTGCGAATACGGCAGGGAATCCAAGGTGGTGTAGCCATCGACAATCCACTTGATGCGGCCGTCGATGACCGCCGGGTAGGTGGAGGAATCCGTCGTCAGCCAGGGAGCAACCTTCTCCACGCGCTCGCGCGGGTCGCGGTCATAGAGCAGCTTGGACTCCGGCCCCACGCGGTCCGAGAGCAGGAAGTTGAGTTCCTGGTACTTCAGCGCAAAGGCAGTGCGGTCAACAATGTTGCCGATGTCGACGCCACCCTTGCCGTCATAGGTGTAGGTGGAGGTATCGGTGTCGTATTCGACGGACTCATCACCCGTCTTGCCCACGATGGCGTAGTCCATCCCATCCTGGGCGCTAGCGATCACCGGGCCGAAGTAGGTTCGCGGCTGGTCCACCTTGATACCGAGGGATTCTTCAGCATTCTGGGTTTCGCCCTCACCCTCGGCGTCCTTGCCCGCCTGGGTCTGCAGGTCCGCCACCGTGAAGATGGGGAAACCACCACGGGCCGAACCGGCGTCACGAGCTACCTCATCGACTGTGTTGGCCTGCGCCGCAATGAAACCATTGCCGTGGGTATACACGGTGTGACGGTTAATCCAGTTCTGCTGGTTCTCCTGCAGCTCGTTCGGGTCCAGCTCGCGGGCTGCGACCACGAAGTCACGGAGTTCGCCATCGATTTCATAGCGATCCATCGCCAGCGTCTCTGGGAAGCCGTAGAAGTTCTTCAGCTGCTGCATCTGAGTAAACGTCGGCGCCAGAATGTCCGGGTCCAGCAGGCGCAGGTTGGAGATGGTGGAGTCATCCGAGGCAACCTTGTCATCGGTGACGTCCTCCGCGCCCCAGTTCTCCTCGTAGGTCACCTTGTCGTCTGTGAGGCCATAGGCAAAGCGAGTGGACTCGATGTTGCGGGAGATCGACTCCGCCTCTTTAGCCTGGCGGTTCGGGTTCACGGAGAAGCGTTCCATGATGAGCGGCCAGCCTTGGCCAATGACCAAGGAGGACAGCACCATGAGCACCACGGCCAAGCCGGGGATGCGCAGGTCCTTAATGACCACTGCAGAAAAGATCGCCACGGCCACGAACACGCCGATGATCATGAGGATGATCTTTGCCGGCAGGTAGGCATTGATGTCCGTGTAGGAACCACCCGTAAACAGCGAGTGCTGGTTGTACAGCAACTCGTAGCGCCCCAGCCAGTAGCCAGCCACCTGGAGCAGCATCCAAATGCCACCGGTGACGGCGAGCTGCGTGCGCGCTGCTTTCGACAGCGAACCACGCACGCCGGCGGCGCGATTGCCCAAGCGAATGCCGCCAAGAATGTAGTGCCCCACAAGTGCGATGAGGAAGCACACTGCGACCAGCATGGAAGCAGCGCTGACCAGCATTGACCACACCGGCAAACGGAAGGCGTAGAAGCCAAGGTCGTGGTTGAACTGCGGGTCGGCCACCCCAAAGTCATGAGAATTGAGGAAGAGCATGACGGTCCGCCAATTTGCCTGTCCCAGAAGGCCAGAGACTACGCCGACGAGGACTGGGATGACCTTGAGGAAGACACTCATCGTGCTCTCAATGGATTTGCGGTACTGATAAACGGGGGAATTGAAGTCCGCCATGTCCATCGAGTCACCGCGTCCCCGCCACACAATCAGGCCCGCAACGTACGTCACAGCCGCTGCTACGAGGCCGAAGAGGATGAAGAGGACGATGCGCGTCACCAGGGTCTTGGTGAAGACCCCACGGTACTCAATCGCGCCGAACCACTTCCAATCCGTGTAGAAGCCCACCAACATGGGGCCAATGAACAAGAGGACCGCGATGATGGCGACAACCCACGAGAGAAATTTGGGCGGACGTTTCATCGGGGCGGCGGGTCGGTTGAGTCCGGAAGCCAACTCCAGCTCCAATCAAGTGTCGTGCGAATATAGAGGTATCAAGCTTCTAGTCTAGAGAAGCACTATGACCGTCAACGAACAAGGACGCTTATGAGTTCCCAACCTTCCTCCCAGCCCGCTGTACACCGCGCGCTCAACAAGGCGATGCGCGAAGCCGTGGATTTCATCCACGCCGAAGGCTGGGATGCGCCTCCTACCCTTTTTGCTCTCGTCCCTACTGAGCTGGTGGCCGCCCAGCTTGGGGACGTCGATGACTCCTCTCCCCTCACCCTCGTGGTGCAAGAGTTGCCGGAAGGCATCGAACCGGGATCGGAGCACCTCGCGGACTACGTCTCGCGGCTAGCATGGCCGCGGGAGATCGCCGGCGTCATCCTGGCCCAGGAGATCATGTTTAAGGACACCTCGGACGCCGCGCTTGGCGACGCCCGCCCCGCCCGCCTCTTCTCCGGAGTCCTGCGGGCTACCGCCCTGGACGGAAGCTCCACAGCCGATGCAGAGAGTGTCGACAACGATGGCGCGGAGCTCACCCTGCTGCAATTGCGTCCGACCGAGGAGGAACTAGCGGAGGCCGGCCCCTTCGCAGAAGACGATATCCAATTGCGTGGCGGACCGAATGTGGCACCGGGGGTCATCGCTGCGCTGCGCTACGGGTTGGAGCAAGATCCGGAGGAAATGCTCTAATCGACTAAACTCAGAATGCAGTGGCCATTAGTGCTCAGCTCTCGGGGCTGGGCACGCAATTGATAGAGGAGTCTCTCGTGCGCTTGACATCCCGCTTCACCGCCGCAGCTTCGGCCGTGCTTGCCACCGGCTGCCTGCTCTCCGCATGTGGGAAGGACGATGCCCCCTCCCCTGACCCAGCGCCTGCGAGCGAAGCAACCACCGCCGCCGCGGAGAAGACCAGCGCGCCGGCCCCAGCCACGTCCGCCGAGGAATCCGAGACGACCTCTCCTGCCGCCTCTGAGTCTGAGACCAGCTCAGACGCGAAGGATGAATCCTCAGCCCGCAGCTCCGCCGACCGCAAAGACAAAGACAAGGACGCCAGCGAGTCCGCGGAGCCCAGCGGGGCGTTTAATGCTTCCGTGGAGCAAGCTTATGAGATCTTCGGCGGGCTCGTACCGGAGGGGATCTTCGCGCAATTCGACCGCTGCGATCCCAATGGCGTGACGGATTCTTTCAACTGCTCTGGCTCGGAGGTAGGCCAGTTCCAGTTCTTCAAGTCCAAGACCAAGGCTTCCCAAACCACCCAGGTGCTCACCGAGCTGCGCAGCTCCCGCGTCATCGAGGACAGCGGCAACCGCGTCGTGGGCTGGTCCATGCTGGGCAACACGGCCATCCTCACCGTCGTTGACAACGATGAGGGCCTTATCATGCAGCAGATGATCTCCACGGACCAGGACGATCCGGAAGAGCGCCTCAAGGAGCTAGGCCTGGTTTAGCGGGCTAGCCTTCGCAGGTCTCGACGGGCCTGCCCTCCGCAAAATCCTGCATGGCCTCGATGGCATCATCCAGCGTGTGGACCTTAGCCACCACCATGTCTCCGGTATCGCGGCTGACTGCCTCCGCGCAGTTGTCGGCTGGGGCGAGGAAAAGCTCAGCGCCCGCTTCCTGAGCCGCGTGAACCTTGTGGACGATACCGCCGATGGGGCCGACCTCGCCGTCCTCACCTATAGTGCCGGTGCCGGCGACAAACCGGCCGCCGGTGAGATCTTCGCTAGAGAGCTTGTCAATCACCGCCAAGGTAAACATCATGCCGGCCGAGGGGCCGCCGACGTCCTGCAGGTTGTAATCCACCGTGATGTCCTCGGTGGGAACCGAGGTCATAAGGATGCCTAGCAGGGCCACGTCCTCCTGCTCGGGGTGGGAGCCGAGGGTGACCCCGACAGTCTTTTCCTTGCCCTTGCGAACAATGCCTAGCTCCACCTCATCGCCAGGCTGAAGAGCGCGAATCTTCTCTTGCACTTGGCCAGGCTCCGTGACCTTGTCACCGTTGACGGTGGTGATAATGTCGGCGTCGTCAAGCGCGCCTGCTGCGGGGCCGTCATCGAGTACTTGTGCCACCTCGATTCTCACCGGTTTGTCCAGATAGTCCATGGCGGCGACCGTGGCCGCCGACTCGGACTGGGTAAAGGCCTGCTGATTGGCCTCCTGGACCTCCTTATCTGTCTTGCCCTGCGGGATAACATTCTCGATGGGGACGATGGTGTCATCCGTAAATAACCACCGCCCCAGGGCCTGGGCCAGCGTCATGTTGGTGCGCACGGAGACCGTTGTCATGTTGAGCTGCCCCTCCGGCTGGAACGTCTCTGGGGCTTCGACGTTGACGACGGGTTCCCCATCCACCTCGCCCAGGGTATCCACGGTAGGACCTGGCCCCTCGGCGGCATAAGGCACCGACAAGGTGATATCGGTGCCGGGAATGTGGTCGATGCTGAGCAGGGCTCCCGTCAGCACCACCGGGATGGCTCCCCACGTCAAAGTGGACAAGCGGCGGGTTCGGGGGTTCTGCGGAGTTTTCACGGAGGATCAGCCTACAGCCTTGTGGAGCTTGTTCGCTCTCAGCGTTGCCGTGGTCCTAGAATCCGCGCTAGGAAACCTAGTAGATTGGGGTCCATGAGCAACGGATTCGGTTTTTCCTTCCCCAATAACGACGATGACGATGATAACGATCGTCGCGACCAGAACCCGTTCGGCGCCTTCGGCTTCAGCGCGGGCAACGGTGGCCTAGGAGACCTGTTGAATCAGTTCGGCCAGATGCTGTCCGGCATGGGTTCCTCCATGAACTCCCCGGAGGGTTCCGGCCCGGTCAACTATGACTTGGCCAAGCGCATCGCGCACCAGCAGATCTCCCGCGATAAAGAGGTCAGCGAGCAAGACCGCACCGCTGTGCAAGAAGCCGTGAGGCTAGCGGAACTGTGGCTAGATGATGCCACGATCCTGCCCACCGCATCCGGCACCGTCACCGCGTGGAATTCCGCGCAGTGGCTGGATGAGACGCTGCCGATGTGGCAGCGCATGGTCACCCCGGTTGCGGAGCACATGAACTCCGCGCAGCTGGAATCCCTGCCGGAGGAAGCCCGCGAGATGATGGGCCCGATGACCTCGATGATGAACTCGATGTCCGGCATGAACTTCGGCATGAAGCTGGGCCACGCGCTGGGTGATCTGGCTGCGCAGGCATTGACCGGTTCTGACTTCGGCTTGCCTGTCTCCCCCGCAGGCACCACTGCACTCCTGCCGCACAATATCCAGGCCATTGCGCGCGATCTCAACGTTCCGGGCCAGGAAGTGCTCGTCTACATCGGCGCCCGTGAAGCCGCCCGCCAGCGCCTGTTCAAGCATGTGCCGTGGTTGGTCGAGCGCCTCGTCTCCTCCGTTGAGGAATACGCCATGGGCTTGGTTATCGATACCTCCCATATCGAGGAGGCTACCCGCGAGCTCAACCTGGAATCCGGTGACCCTGAGGCCATCCAGGACGCGATGAGCAAGCTACAGGGCATGGACCTGTCCCCGCGGATCACCTCCCGCAACGCAGTCGCGGCTTCTCGTCTGGAAACCCTCTTAGCACTCGTTGAGGGCTGGGTTGAACACGTGGTGACCGAGGCCCTGGGAGAGCGCATCCCGTCCACGAAGGCAATGACCGAGGCGTGGGCGCACCGCCGCTCCACTGGCGGCTCCGCAGAGAAGGCCTTCTCCCAGGTCGTCGGCATCGAGCTCAATGCCCCGAAGGTGGAGGCCGCCGCTGAACTCTGGCGCCGCGCCACCGTCGCGGTGGGCGCCGACAAACGTGACTCCGCCTGGGACCACCCGGATCTTCTGCCCACGGCCGAGCACCTGGAGAACCCTGCGTCCTTCATCGACGGTTTGCTCGATGACACCCCTGATGAGGGCTTTGAAGCGGAGTTCTCCAAGCTGGAGGAGATGCTCCGCCAGCAGGATGCCGGGGGCGATGCCAGCGATAACACCGGCGACAGCGCTGGCGAGGACACAGACGCCGACGGCGACGACAATAAAGAGGACAAGCCGGGCGAAGAGAACTAGCGGAAACGCTGGTAAGCCTCAAGATATCCTTTCGCGCGCTCGGCTTTGGGCGCGCGGTCAGCCCACTCCCAGAAGTCCGGACCATGACCCGGGATGAAGGTGTGCGTTAACTCGTGGATGATGACCGCGTCGAGCACATAGTCGGGGACGTCCTGCAGCCGGTCAGAAATCCGAATATCGCCCGTTGAGGTAGTGCAGCTGCCCCAGCGGGATTTTTGGTTACTCACCCACCGGATGGAACCCACCGTGGCGCGGCCCGCCAAAAAGCGGGCATTCAGTGTGCGGGCGCGGTCGGCCAGGGAATCGTCGGAAAGCTGCGAAGAGGTGTGCTTTTTGCGCACCTTCGCCACGATGCCATCCACCGCTTCGCGCTCTTCCGCCGCTGACATCCACGCGGGGATGCGCACCTCCAGAACACCGTCGACCACGCGGGCTTGGACGGTGCGACGGCGCCGTGCCGAACGGATGACACGTACCTCGGGATTGCTCGACATGACAGGGCATTCTACCTGTGGTGCAATGGTGTCTACACACACCTGGGGTGGGGCACAACGGGGAGGACAGTCTTGAGTGCACAGACGTACATGCTGGCGCCGGAAACCACGATTCTTAAGCGCGAACCCGGAATGCTCCAGTGCGGGATGGATGCCACGCGCGTCGGCGTGTTTGAAGCCCACCCGCAGCTGGCGGGCTTGCTCAACAGGCTGCGCACGCCGCTGACCCGACAAACTATTGAAAAATCCATTGAGAATACGGGCATGAGCCCCTCAGCTGCCCGCAGCTTGGTGGAGGATCTGATTAGCTACCGTGTTTTGTGGCCGGCGCCCCGGCCGCAGCGTGTGGCTGTGCTCGGGACCTCCGCCCTGGCCAATGAGCTGCGCGACGTCCTGCTTGGTGATTCCTTCCAACCACGCTCTCCTCTCCACAGCGAAACCCCCGCCGAGTACATCGCAAACGTGGCCGGGCACCTGCCTATCGTGGCTGTCGACATGCTGGATGGCGCCACGGAATGGGCACAGGCCCTGCGCAATTCCCCAGCCACCTGGTTGCCGGTATCTATGATCGATGCCCGCGGCATCATCGGACCAGTTCGCATCGACGGGGCTGGCCCCTGCCCGCTGTGCGCGCATCTGCACCGCATCGAATCAGACGAGCTATGGCACGAGGTGGCCCACCGCGCCGCGACAGTGGAAGCGCCGGGCGACCCCATCGTGCGCACTGCGATAGTGATGCATGCAGTGGTGATTATTCGCCGGCTCTTGGGAAGGCCGGCCCCGCCAGGAGCGCCCGGTGGCAAGCCGCTCGCCGGCGAACTCACGGAGATAGACCTCTACGGCCTAGAGCAACGGAGGCTTCTCATGGAACATCCTCGCTGCACGTACTGCGCTGCTTCTTAGTTCCTCTTAGCCGCGGGAAGAAGCAATGATCTGCAGAACCTCCGCGCCATAGCGCTCCAGCTTGGAGGGGCCCACCCCGGAGATATCCAGCAGCTCCGCCTCGTTGGCTGGAAGAGCCTCCGAAATCGCTTGCAGGGTGGCATCAGAAAAGACGACGTAGGCAGGAACCTGAGAGTCCTTCGCCACCGACGCCCGCCACGCGCGCAGCGCGTTGAAGACATCCTCATCACCCTCATACTCGCACCACTCGTGGCGGCCGAGGACCTTCTCTGCCGGGCTGCTGAGCTGCCCCGAGCACACTCGGCAACGGCGCGGGCGATAGCGACGGTTCGAGGACTGGCTTTCCTCGATTCCCGGGACCACGCCGTCCAGGAAGCGGGTTCGCTCACGTGAGGCCCGCGAACCAGTGGTCTTAGCCAGCGCCCACGACAAGGCTAGGTGCTCGCGTGCACGGGTAATACCCACGTAAAAGAGGCGGCGCTCCTCCTCCACGTGTTCATCGCCGGCTTTGATGGCGTGGTTAATGGGCAGGAGTTTTTCGGTGAGACCTACGAGGAACACCGCATCCCACTCCAGGCCCTTGGCAGCGTGAATGGTAGCGAGGGTCACGCCCTCCATCGTGGGGTTGTGCTTGTTTTCGGAGCGGCGGTGCAGCTCTCCTAGCACGCCAGGCAGGTCTATCCCCTCGTGGTCCTCCACGATCTGCGCGATGAGGTCCACCAAGGCCGTGAGCGACTGCCAGCGCTCGCGGGCCTGCGCGCCCTGCGGTTCCGTGGCGGACAGCCCCAGCTCCACGAAGGCCGCACGTGCCACAGCCACCGGATCATTCGGCAAATCATCGCGGCGCGTGGCAGCGATGAGCACGCGGATGGCCTCTAAAATCTCTGGGCGGCGGAAGAAGCCTTCGCCACCGCGGACTTGGTAAACCACTCCAGCGTCAGCAAGCGCCTGCTCAAACTGCTCTGATTGCGCGTTGATGCGGTAAAGAATTGCGATTTCGGAAGCCTTCACTCCCTGGTTCAGCAGGGTCAGAACCTGGCCCGCGACCTCCTTGGCCTCAATCTCCTCAGACTCATAGGCCTTAAACGTGGGCTCGGGTCCAGGCTCGCGCATGCCCTGCAACTCCAAACGGGTCCCCGCCGCGCGGCCCGTGGCCTTCGAGATGACCTCGTTAGCCAGGTCCGTCACTTGCGGGGTGGAGCGGTAGTCTCGCTGCAGCTTGACCACGGTGGCCTGCGGGTAGGTGCGGGAAAAATTCAGCAGATACTCCGGGGAAGCCCCGTTGAAGGAATAGATGGTCTGGTTGGCATCGCCCACGACCGTTAAATCATCACGCTCCCCCAGCCAGGCCTCAAGCACTCGCTGCTGCAAGGGGGTGACGTCTTGGTACTCATCCACCACGAAGGTTCGGTACTGCTCACGAAATACCTCCGCCACCGCAGGAACGTTCTCGATGGCGCCGGCGATGTGCATGAGCAAGTCATCAAAATCGAGGTACATGAGATCCGGGGTGGCCTTCATGTCCTCATAGCGGCGGAAGACCTCCGCCACCTTGGCCGGATCCCCCGGCGCCTCGCGGTCCGTGGATTCGATGACACCGGGATAGCCCTCGGGGCTAATCAGTGAAGACTTTGCCCATTCGATTTCCCCCAGGAAATCACGAATGGTGTCCTTGTTGTTGTCCAGGCCAAGCGAGCGGACCGCGCGGCCGACCAGGCTGAACTTGTTGTCAATGAGCTGCCAGGGCAGATCCCCAGCAACCTGCGGCCAAAAGTACTTCAACTGGCGGCGCGCTGCGGCGTGAAAGGTTTGGGCTTGTACTCCCCCAACGCCCATCTGGTTGAGCCGCTCGCGCATTTCACTCGCGGCGCGAGAGGTGAAGGTGACGGCCAGAACGCGCTGCGGGTTGACGAAACCCTGGTCCACCATGTGAGCGATGCGATAGGTAATCGTGCGGGTCTTACCCGTTCCGGCACCCGCCAGGATGCAGACTGGGCCGCGCGGTGCCGTGGCTGCGGCTCGCTGGTCTTCATCGAGCAGGGACAGATCCGGTCTCATCACCGTGGAACCACTCCATAATCATCGTGTGTGCAATTGAACCCTTGCGGGCAATGGTCAGTTCTGGCAGCTCAGCGCGGGACACCCACCGCACTTCTGCGAGCTCTTCGTCAGTATCGCACACGGGCTGGACATCCTCCGTGACCGCGGAAAAGCCCACCATCAAGGAGCCACTAGGCGGCCAGGGCTGTGAGCCCCAATAGGAAACTGACTCAACGCGACGACCGGTTTCCTCCAGTGCCTCGCGGATCATCGCTTCTTCAAGGGTCTCGCCGGGATCGACATAGCCGGCGATGAGTGAAAAGAATCCTGGACGGTGACGGTTGCGAGCCAGCAGGATACGGTCCGACTCCGCGTGGTGAATGATGCCGATGACGGCGGGATCCAAGCGGGGAAAGACGAGGCGTTCGCCATCGTGTCCCACGGCCCCGGGCGCAGGGTAAGACAGCTCCCGCCCAGTGCGTGGATCAAAGCGCGCTTCCCGACGGTTACGGATCAGATGCAGGGCTTTGAGAATGTCGCGCTGACCGTTAAAGAAGGTGGCATCGCGCAGTGTACCGAGCCGCTCGGCGGCCTCGGACTCCACCAGGAAAGCGTGAATATCCCCGGCCGCAACCACGATCTCCCCCGCCGGCTTAGCCAGAAAGACCGGCTGGCCTTGTGGCGATACCGGGACAAGGCCAGTCTCGGTGACGGGCAGGAACATTAGTTGCCTTCATCCTCGTCTTCATCGGTATCTTCCGCAGCCTGCTGCATCTCATGCTTGATATAGAGCAGGCGGTCACCAGGCTTGAGTGCATACGCGTCTGCCGTATCGACACGGTGTAGCTCGTTGTTGCGCAGAACCGCCAGAACAATGTCGGCGAGGTGACGTGGATTGGAGCCCACTTCGAATTCGCGCACCGCACGCTCGGCCACGGAAAAGCCCTCGTTCGGCGAGAGGAGGTCCTCCATCATCTCCACCACCGTCGGTGTCACGGTGGCTAGGCCCAGGAGACGTCCGGCGGTCTCTGCGGAGGTGACCACCGAATCGGCACCGGATTGGAGGAGTAGGTGGCGGTTCTCGGATTCACGCACGGAAGCGACCACCTTGGCCTTGGGGTTGAGCTCGCGCACGGACAAGGTACACAGCACCGCGGTATCGTCCGTGGACGGAGTCACCACCACCGACGAGGCGTGCTGCGCGCCGGCGATGCGCAGCACGTCTTGCTTGGTTCCGGAGCCGTAAATGGTGACGAGGCCGTGGTGCTCGGCGCTGGCTAGGGCCGCGCGGTTGTTGTCAACAACCACGATTTGGGAGGCGGGAACGTCATCGGCGATGAGGGCGGCGACCGCACCAGCGCCCTTAGTGCCATAGCCGATGACAACGGTGTGGTTACGCAATTGCTTTCTCCAATTCTGGATTTCAAAGGTGCGGCGGGCTCGATCCGTCAGAACCGACAAGGTAGCACCGACCAACAAAACAAGGAAGAGCAGGCGGGCCGGGGTAACGATAATGAGGTTGATGAAGCGCGCGGTGGGGGTGACGGGAACGATATCGCCATAGCCCACAGTGGTCAACGACACCGCTGAATAGTAGGCGGCATCGAGGAAGGACAGGTCTTCGCTGTAGCCATCACCGTCGAAAAAGACGATGATGGTGACAAAGACCATCAGCCCCATAGCCCAGATAACTCGGCGCGCCAGTTGCTTCCACGGGCTGGTGCTCGCGGTACGCGGAATCGTGATGACGTCAAGCAGCGCATGGTCAGGCTGCGAGGTCAGCTCTACCTGCGACAAGAAACGCGACGTAATGCGTTTGCCTAAGTGCTTGGGCACGAAGCGCCAACCTCCCTAGATGATGCGGATTTCCTCGTGAGACTACCTTAGACTCAACCCTGGTGACGTGGAAACTGCAGAGCTTAAAAGCTCAGCCAACCGTGGCCCGGTGGGCAAGTCCTCCGGCTCCAAAAGATAGTTCTCATGCACGTAGTAGAAAGCCGCGCGGACAGTCTCCACGCCATGGATGCGCCGCCATGCCTCCGCATAGACGGCGAGCTGAATCTGCGCCGAGTACAGAGCAGCACCCTGGGGGCGGCGGCCAGTCTTCCAGTCCACGATGAGCCACGAGCCATCCGGCTGTTGGAATACCGCATCCATGCGGCCGCGGACGACGGAATCCCCAATGGTGATCTCGAAAGGGGCCTCTACGAAAGCCGGCGTGCGCTGTGCCCACTCCGAGGCTAGGAAGGACTCCTTGAGAGACTCCAAGTCGTGGTCCGGTTCATCGTGAGAACCGGGCAGCTCATCCTCCCCCAGCAAGGCAGGCGCGCCGAAACGATCCTCCAGCCACGCGTGGAAAGCAGTGCCGCGCTTGGCGTAGGAATTAGGTTTGAAGGGGATGGGGCGGCGCTGGCGGCGTGCGAATTGGGTGGGGTCTGCCGACATGGCCACCATGTCAGAAGCCGTCAGCTCGCCGGGTAGTTCTACATCGACCACCGGGGCCTGCAGCGCTTTGTGCTCTTCAATGAGCGCGCTCGCCTCTTGTTCCCAGAGACCGAAGACTTCGCCATCGCGCAGCGGAGGGAGGTTCTCCATTGCCGCGCGTACCGCCTCTGCTGCCTGCAGCGCTTCCGACTGCGGGTTCAAAGAAGGGAAAGAGGCCTCAACTGCACCTCCTTCCTCCTCTTCCACAGGGATGTCGGGGATATCCCAATGGACAATCAGCTCCGGATGCTTATCTGCTAATAACTGCAGGTAGGAATAGGGGCCCTTCTTGCTCTTTCCCTTGAGTCTATTCGTGCCGGAACCAGTCACCGTCAGCGTGGACTCGGTGCGGGTCATGGCCACGTAGAAAAGACGTGCCGCTTCCTCTGCTTGGAACTCGCGGTTCTGTTCTTTGAAAGCCGTGCACGCCTTATCAAAGTCAGAGCGCGTCACCGCATCCTCGGGCACATCGATGACGTCCTCGTCACCTGGGGCCTTTTCGATCTTGGTCAGGAAGGTCTCCGCCTGCGCCTTATAGCTCGAGGAATCCGCATGCGCCACGCAGACGTGTTCCCATTCCAAGCCCTTGGCCTTGTGCACCGTCATGATCTGCACGCGGTTGCGCACAAGCGGGACCTCTCCCAGCTCGAGCCCGTCTTCCTTCTCCTTAGCCAACTCAAGATAGTCCAAAAGGCCAGCCAAGCCATCACCGTGGAAGCCCGCGACAAAGTCGGCGAAGGCGTCGAGGTGCGTTGCCCCGCCCGGCTTACCTGAGGCGAGGACTTCGGTGCGCAAGCCGAAGAGAAGCTCAATATCGGCCACGATGTCGTTGAGAGTCTTGCCCAAAGAATAGGTACGGAGGTAGCGCAGCTTAGAGGAGACCTCCTCCATGCGCTCCAAGCCTTCGGTGCTGTAGCGATCGCGTTCGCCGAGGTCTGCGAGGGCGTCGGCAAGCCCCAGCACCTGGTCCGGCCCCTCCGCGGTAATCTCCTCAACCTGGGCGGCTAGGTGCGCCAGGGGATCACCGCCTTCCCACCGCGTGCGGCCTTCGGTGGCGCCGGCGAGATTACGCTGACGCGAATGCAGCGCCTGGATATCGGCGATGCCCAGACCGCACATCGGTCCGGTCAGCACACGCAGCGCCGCGGCGGTGTCTTGTGGACGCACCAAAAGCGTGGCTACCGCCACAAGATCTTGGATCTCCGGCTGCCAGAGAAGTCCACCGAGGCCGAAGATCTCGTTGGGCACGCCGACCTCATCCAAAGCAGCGGCGATCAACGGCGATTGCTTATTGGTGCGCACGAGTACGGCGGCATTGAAATCCTCGCCTTCCGGCGTGGACTCATAAAGCTGGCGGAGATGCTCAGCGATGAAAGCGCGCTCCTCGTCCTCAGAAGCGAAATAGCCCAGCTCTACCTTGCCGGCCGGCGCCGTGGGCTTGGGCGACAGCTCATCTACTGGGCGCTCGCCGGGGCTTGAGGAGAAGAGCTTCGACGCCACGTCATTAGCCAAGCTAAGTACCGTCGAGGGATTACGCCAGGAGGTGGTGAGTTGGTCCTTCGGGGCCGGGGTGCCGTCCGGCTGCGGAAAGTCCGTGACAAAAGCTTCCAGGTTTTCCGCCGTCGCGCCACGCCAGCCATAGATGGACTGCATGGGGTCACCCACCGCAGTAACTGATAGACCCTCACGCTCGCCACCGAAGAGCGAGCGCAGCAAGATGCGCTGCGCATGGGAGGTGTCTTGGTACTCATCCAGCATGATGACGCGGTAGCGCGCGCTTTGTTGCTCGCCTAAGAGCGGGAAGTTCTTGGCCAGCGTGGCGGCGATGGACATCTGCTCACCGAAGGTGATGACCCCGCGCTCCGCTTGTTCCTTCTTGAGAGCTTCCACCAAGGGCAGGTACTCCAGGCGCAGGCGTTGGGTATCCAGGTATTTCTGCAAGTCCTTGCCGAACTCGCCTTTGGTCCTCTTGCTCTTTTCTAGGTCCTCAGCGGTCTTGCGGAAGATGTCCTCGTGCTCATAGAGATCCTGCGGATTCTTAAGCTCTCCGTCCATCGTTTCCGCGAGCTTGAGCAAGGTAGCGGTGACCGTGGACACCGCATTATCTGTGCTGAGCGAACCCGAGTAATTGCTGACTACCTCGTGGGCGATGGCATAGCGTTCCGCCTCGGTGATGATGCGGGCATTCGGCTCGACCGGCATGAGCAGGCCGTACTCGCGGACAAGATCACCCGCATAAGAGTCATAGGTGGACACGTTTGGCGCGATATTTTCCACTGCTTCTGCCGCTGGGCTGCCCGGGGCAAGGATTCCAGAGGAACGCAGGGTTAGCAGCTGACGGCGGATGCGCTGCTCTAGTTGCTGGGCTGCCTTGCGGGTAAAGGTTAGGCCAAGGACTTGCTCAGGCCGCACGAGCCCATTGGCCACGAGCGATACAACACGCGAGGCCATCGTCTCCGTCTTACCAGCGCCTGCGCCGGCCACGACGAGCTTCGGTCCAAGCGGGCCATCAATAACGGCGGCCTGTTCCGGGGTGGGCGGAAAGGGCTTGCCCAGCGCGGCAGCCAGCTCCTCAGGGCTGAAGTGTTGAGCGGGATTCTTAGGCATCGGTCACCAGACCTCCTTCATTCATCACAGGGCAGATAGAGCGGATCCGGCAGCGATCACAATCAGCGTTTTCACGTGCGGTCAGGTCCGGACCACGCAGCTCAGCCACGAGTGCGGGCAGCGACTGCGCAAATTCTTCGAGCTCTTCAGGAGGCTTGGTGGCTTGCTCCCGGGTGGACACGGCGGCAGTACTGGAGCGCGGATACACCAGAACACCTCCGCCACGCGGCAGGCCATCACCGGTCCGGATAGACACAGCCTGCGACTCGCCGCCAGGTTCCGCGGGTGCTGTAACAAGCGCGCCGTGTGCTAGCGCCAACTGATATGTCATGAGCTGGGTATTGTCTTGGGCGCGGGCCGCCGACGGGACTTTTGTCCCCGTCTTGAGATCCACCACGACATAGTCTTCCCCGGCCTTCGCCAACCGGTCAATGAACCCGCGAATGGTGACATCGGAGCCGATGTCCACGCTGACGGGAACCTCAACACCAACGGGTTCAAGTGATGTCGCGCTCGAGAGCACCCAACTATGAGTGCGGTCGATAAGGCGCTCGAAGTCCGCATGCTCAGCCTCGCGATGCCACGCTGGCCCCTCCACAAGCGCATCGAAGGCATCGAGCACAAGCCGCTTCGCAGGCTCGGCGGCAGCACCGCGCCCCAGCGCTTCCAAAAAAGCATGCGCCAAATTACCACGTAGCAGGTTGATGTTCGCAGAATCATCCTCCACGAGCTGCCCGAGCACCGCGTTGAGCGGACACGTGAGCAAGGCATCGACCCGGGATGGCGACACCGTGCTCGAACCACGCAGCGGCAATTCCGAAGCCACGCCGCGCGCGGCCCACCACTGATCCGGATGCGCCCCAGGGACCCCAGCCTCCGCCAAACGGGCCAACTGCCGGACCGCCTGGGAACGTTCCGCCTCATTGGTCTCCGGATCAGTTGCACAACGGCGCAGTTGCGCCACAAACGCGGGCACCGAGAGTACGGAGACATCGAGAGGATCGAGCTCTTCCTCCCCACTAGCAGCACTGGGCAGCGTCACCGGATTCGGCTCCGGCACCTCGAGGCCCAACTCACGTGGCCAGGCCTGGCGTGCGAGGCGCTTGCCCGCCTCCCGGCGCGCTTGTGCGCCGGGAACATCAACGCCGCGAGCGGAAAGGAACTCGTCGATGAAACGCGAGGGTTCTTCCACGACATCGCTCTCCGGTGAGTCCACCGCCACGATGAGCAGCCGTTGCCGGTGACGGGTAGTGGCCACGTGGAAGAGACGGCGCTCCTCCGCCAAGCGCCCCGACACGTGGCTGACTGGGGTGCCGGGAGTGATGCCGCGATCCAGCACATCGATGAGATCTTCTTGCCCAAAAAGAGAGCCGGTCTCCCCTACCGAGGGCCATGTTCCTTCCTGAACGCCCGCCACGATGACGGTGTCCCACTCGCGCCCCACTGCGCCGTGCGCGGTGAGGATTTCTACTGCATTGGGCAAGGCCGAGCGGCGATCCCGCACGCCGGTGGGCAGTTCTTGCTCCGTGATGTGCAGAATGAAGGACTCCAACGACGCCGCCGGACGACGCTCGGCGTAATCGCCGGCGGCGTCGAACAAGGCCATCATCGCGTCCAAGTCACGGTCCGCCTGCGAACCCGCGGCACCGCCGCGCAGGGCTGCTGCCTGCAGGCGCGTATCCAAACCGGTGGCTTGCCACACTTCCCACAGGACTTCCTCAACGGCAGCGCCTTGCTGCAAGGCCACGCGCCCGGCAGACAGCACCCCGCGAATACGCGCCAAAATCGCTTCCTCGCGCTCGGTGAGGAGGTTATTGAAGTCCGGCAACTCACCGTCCAGCAACTCCCGCAGTGTATTCATTCCGCGCTGCTCCGGCTTCCAACGGCGCAGGCCGCGGATGAGCCTCCGCAGAGTCACCGGATCAGCGCCGCCCACGGGACCTGTAATCAGGTCCTCGAGCTCCACGGGCTCAAGCTCATTTTCCAGAGCACGCAAAGCCAGAAGTACTGCTTTGACCAAGCGCTGCTCAGCGAGCACCACGTCCGTGGGGTTGATGTGCACCGGCACGCCAGCAGAAAGCAGCGTGCGACGGGCCGATCCAATATCCCCGGTAGAGCGCACGATCACTGCGATATCACGCCAGTCCACGCCGTCTTCTAAGTGCCGGCGGCGAACCGTATTGGCCAGGACATCACGCAAGGTGCCGCGGGAATCCACGACGCTCACGCACGCCGGGGACGGCCTGCGGTACGTAGAGCTCAGGCGAAGTTCGTTCTCTGCCTTCCAGGTGGTGAGGAATTCCGAATTAGCACCACGGAAGGCAAAGACCGCTTGGTCGGGGTCACCGCCGATCACGGTGAGGCGTGCAGTTTTCGCCAGCTCCGCGATCAGCTGGCCGGAGGTCGGGTCCAGCAACTGCGCGTCATCGACCACGATGGTGTGCCACGGGTGCTCGCGCAACAGCTCTGGGCGCAAAAGCACTTGGCTGACCAGCTCCGCAGCGGAATAGGAATGCGAACCCGCCAGCGCCTGAGTGCGCTCATACTCGCGCAGGAAGTCTCCGGCAGCAACCCACATGGGCCGGCCGTAGCGTTGTCCCAACTCCTCCAAGTCCGTCGGGCCCAGCCCCCGTTCGATGGCGCGCAGCAACAAATCACGCAATTGGCGCGCAAAGCCCACATACTCCAGGGCCGGGCGCATCTCCTCTGGCCACGCGCCCCGGCGATCGGCCGCATGGCCCTGCAGCAGCTCACGGATCACTGCATCCTGTTCCGCACCAGTGATGAGACGCAGCTCCTCCTCGCTACTGTGGCGCAGAAGCGCAAAAGCCAATGAGTGCACCGAGCGCACCATCGAAGTCTGTGCGGCGTAGTCATCGAGGTTTTCTGCTAACTCCCGGCGCAGCAACGAGCCGGATTCCTTGGATGGGGCGACGACGAGGATGCCGGAGGCATCGGCTCCAGCATTGAGTTGGGCCAAGACAACGTCGATCAGCAGGCTCGACACCCCTGACCCTGCCGCACCCAGCACCCGCCAGGTACCTTGCTGTGGCAAAGGAACATCCCACTCGCGCGACGTGGCGCGGCGGCTTCGGGGAATGAGGCGGACTTCCGGCGAGGGAGGAAGCGTGACGCCGGTACGTGTGGGGGATTCGCTGCTGTACTTCACGCCCTATAGTGTGTCAGATGCTGCGGACACGAGGGCCTCTTCGACCCTTTCAATATTCGAACGCACGGTCGCTTTGGAGCGCGGGTGCAGGCTATTGACGTAACGGCGATACGCCACTGCGCGCAAGAGCAGCTGCTGTATGCCGGGAACCGACGCAAAGCGGGCAGAAATATCATCATCCACTGCGCCTGCGATGAGGCCATCCACTATGACCAGCGCGGCGGACCAGCCAACCGGGCGCGGTGCCGCGGAAGGTACGATATCGGTCAGCGCTGGCGGGTTCGCCCCAGAGAAAACCGTGGTACCCAGCACGTCCATGTGGGCGGTGACAAGTGGGAGCTGCGCAAGCTCAGCATCGGAATAGGCCTCGCCGCTCTCCTCCCACGCTGCCCGTTCTGCCCGTGCGAACACATCATCGCGCCGGTCCACCGTCGGCAACGGCGCCAACTCGAGCGCTTCATCAAGGCGCAGTGCCATCTGCGCAGTCTCATCGATGCGCCCCCGCAACTGCCCCTCCACGAACTGCGTGGCTTTCCACCCGGCAGCAGTGTAGCGCCCATCCGCCGTCAGCACCGGCCGGGCAATACGTGCTCCCGGCAGGCTGAGCTTCTCGCGGACCTTGGCGGACCAGCCAGTCCACGGCCGAGCCTCGGCGAAGACAATATCGCCCACGCGGATCCCGTTATCCCACGCAGGGCCCACAAGCTCACCCTGTGTTCGGCGCGGGTGAAACTCGGCGTTGAAAGCGGCAAGAACGGGCTCAGGTGGCAATGGCATGGGAAAACAATCCTTAGGTTTGGGGCGACCTACTCGGGCTTAGCGTGATCAGAATTAGCCGGGTTCGGGTAGGGCCACGGGTTCGGCTCGCACGTGACATCCTCGTCCGGATAAACCTCGTTGGGTTCCTTCTCAAAAAGCTTGGCGTTGTTCAAGCTCAGCGTTTGCTGCATCATGACCGGCGCGAGTTTACCGTCACCGCCGCAGGGTTGATGGGCTGCAAAACCGATAGCATGGCCAAACTCATGGTTGATCAGGTACTGACGGTAGTTGCCCAAATCTCCTTCAAAGGGCGTCGCGCCACGCACCCACCGAGACTCGTTGAGGTTGACCGCGGACTCCCCCGTAATGGTCGTGTGACAGGAGGTTTCTGATTCCAACTGCGCGCCGCACAACTTCGCCGTGGTTCCCAATGACGTCAGACGGATGTGCGTATCAGGGTTGTCATCGGCTTTGACGTGGATGAATTCAAAGTCACCGTTGGCCGTCCACCCGCGAGGGTCGGCCAGAGTGGCGTCAACAAGCGCAACGACAGCACCGTCCCCACCATATACGGAGGTGTCGATGCCGTTTTCAATCTCAACGGAAAAGCGGATGGTTTGCTTCCCGCCCTTGCCCGCGTGCATAGTAGACGGCCCTGCATCGCGGTAGGTTTCCTCACCTTGCTCGGTGAAGTCACCGCCGGCGGGCAAACCATCCTTGGCGGCGGCCACCGCGCTGGCATTGGCGGGATCCGGCCCCTTACGCGAGGAGGCGGATGCGGCTGTGCTGCTTGCCGACGTCTCCCCTGCCGCCGTCACCTCCGCCTCCTGGGCGGGCGAGCGGAAAACATCAACCAGCACCCACACAGTGATGACGACCATGACGGGGATCGCCACCACGCGCCACCAGCCGTACTCGCGCGCGAAGCGCTCCACCGCTGAAAGGCGCTGTGGGTGCTGCTTAAAATCCGCGGGATTCTCCATGGCCATTTAGGCTACCCGCTGAGCCAGCGCGCGCGTACTTAGCCCGCAAATCCGACGGTGTGCGCGCGCGCAGTGCCGATCTCTACGTAAACAACTCGCTCAGTGCGCACGATGTAGGAGCGGCCCTTGGTGTCCTTCAATTCGAGGGTGGAGTTGTCTGCCAAGGCGTTGTTGATGGTCTGGGTCAGTTCTTCGCGCTCACCTTCCGCGTGAATAACCAGCTCACGGGCGGTATCAGCAAAACCAAACTTGATATCCATGTGGTGTGTCTCCCTTAAATCGTGTTCTTTAATCGGTGCCGTGAGAACTGCGCCCCGGCGCTCTAATGGCCCCACTATAGCCACGTCCTCTACTATCAAGGTGTGCTTGCCCCGAAATCATCCCGCGAATCCCGCGAATCCCCTACCTTTGCCGAACTCGGCGTCGCTGTAGAGATCTGCGATGCCCTCGCTGACAACGGGATTACGCACACCTTTGCCATCCAGGAGCTCACCCTGCCCATCGCTTTGAATGGCCAGGACCTCATCGGCCAAGCGCGCACCGGCATGGGTAAGACCTATGGCTTCGGTGTCCCGCTGCTGGATCGCGTGTTCGATGACGCCGACATCCCGGAACTCGACGGCACTCCCCGCGCACTGGTCATTGCACCGACGCGCGAGCTGGCCATCCAGGTCAGCGGGGATCTGGAGCTCGCCGCCGCAAACCTTCCGCTCAGAGTGGTCACTCTGTGTGGCGGGCGCCCCTATGAAGAACAGATCAAGGAGATTGAGTCTGGTGCGGACGTCGTCGTCGGCACCCCAGGCCGTCTGCTCGATCTCTGCCAGAAGAAGCATCTCTCTTTCGACCACATCAGCGTTTTAGTTCTGGATGAAGCCGACGAGATGCTGGACTTGGGCTTCTTGCCGGATATCGAGAAGATCCTCTCGCTCCTGCACGGCAACCCACACCAGACCATGCTCTTTTCCGCCACCATGCCTGGGCCCATCGTGACCTTGGCACGTACCTTCCTGGAAAAGCCGGTCCATATCCGCGCCGAGTCTGGTGACGCCCAGCAGACGCATGCCTCCACGCGCAAGGTCACCTTCCAGGCACACCGTATGGATAAGATCGCGGTCTTGGGAAAGGTCCTGCAGGCAGAAGGCCGCGGACGCACCATCATCTTCACGCGTACGAAACGCTCGGCCGCCGCCGTCGCGGACGAGCTGGCGCAGCGCGGCTTTCGCGTGGGCGCGGTCCACGGCGATTTGGATCAAAAAGCACGCGAACGCTCGCTCGATGCCTTCCGGAAAGGCACCGTGGAGATTCTCGTGGCCACGGACGTCGCCGCTCGCGGCATCGACATTGACGATGTCACCCACGTCATCAACTACCAGGTGCCCGATGACCCGATGACATTTGTCCACCGCATCGGACGCACTGGTCGCGCGGGGCACACGGGCACGGCCATCACTCTCGTCGGCTACGACGAGCTGGGCAAATGGCAAGTCATCAACGATGAGCTCGATTTGGGCCAGCCAGAGCCACCGCAGTGGTTCAGCACCTCCCCGGAGCTTGCGGAAGCCCTCGATATCCCAAAGACGATTGCTGACACCGTCGGCCCACCCACGAAAGTGCTGGGTGCACCGCGGCGCTCTCACTCACGTGGGGAGTCGCCGCGTGGAGGCTCACCACGTTCCTCCACGGCATCTGCCCGTGCCTCCCGCCGCACCCGTTCCCGCACGCGCAAGCCCCGCCAAGGAGGACGCCGATGAGCACCGAGCAGGGCTCGGAGTCCGCGAAGAAGCCAAGCTCTGCGAAGAAGGCTCCCATCTTGCGTTCCACCAAGGCAGACTGGCTTGCAGTGGGCGCGATCAGCGCGGTCTGTGCCATTGCTATTGGCGGCGCGGTGATTACGGCACCGATCCACAAATCGGAGCTCACTCCCGCTGTCGATGCCGCGTCTGATGCCAAGACTCAGACTCTCGATACCGTCCCCAACTCCCTCACTGAAACCTTCAGCCTCCCCAATACTGTGGTGCCGGGACAGTCCCGCGCGATATCCACGAAGGGGATGCTGATAACCCATGACGGCGATACCCTCCGCGCTTCGGATACCTCCGGCGATACGGTCTGGACTTACCAGCGCCGCGATGCCGACCTCTGTTCGCTCGGCACGGCGTGGAACAAAGTCGTTGCCACCTATGACGTGGGAAATGGCTGCGGCGATGTGGTAGCCATCGATGCGGTGTCCGGCCAGTACTCAGATACCCGCAGCGCCCGTAATTCCGAGCAGGTGGTCCCCATTATGTCGAATGACCGCGTGGGGACCGTTTCCGCCGAGCGCGTAGAACTATGGCGCTCTGACCTGGTGCGCACTGTTGAATATGGCGATGTCGAAGCCAAGCAAGAACCGAACCTCCAGCCCCACGAAGACTGCGCCATCTCCTCAGCACTGACCCGCACCGAAACGATGGCCGTCACCGAATCCTGTCCGGATTCTCCAGACTCCACGTGGCTGCGCATCCAAAACGCCACACCAGAGGATGCGCGTTCGCCTGAAATCTCCAAGGATATCGAGATTGATAACCCAGGCGCGCGTCTCATTGCCTACGGTCAGGAGGCCGCTGCGGTCTTTCTGCCGGGCGATGCGCCACGTATCGTCTCCTATAACTTTGAGGGCGAAACGCTCTCCTCCACGGACGTGGAGCCATCAAAGGCCATCACGAATTCCGCTTCCCCCTTCGCCCCTGCGGTCGCTGATCTGCCCCACCACATGACGTGGTTCGACGGCGAACGTCTTTATCTCTTTACCCCAACCGAGCTCAAAGTGGACCATGTTCTGGAGCAGGCAGTTGGCACCGGCATCGCCGTCGGCGAGCGGTTACTGGTGCCCACGGAGGAAGGGATCGACGTGGTGGACTGGGCTACCGGAAAGACCGAGCACAGCATTCCCGTCGACCGTGACGGCTATAACGGTCCAATTTCGCTGACTCTTGCGGGCACTGTCATCATCGAGCAGCGTGGAAACACCGCCGTGGCGCTCACTGCCTCTTAACTTCTTAGTTGTTTAAGAAACAGCTTGCCTAGAAGTGGCTTTCAGCCCATTGCGCTGCCTCAGGGCGCACCATGAGCAGGTAGAGCACCAACGCTGCGCTGGCCAGCGTCACGGCGCCGAGCGCTGCTGAGCCTCCGCTGAACATCTGGAAGGCGATGGCACCCAAAATAAACTCCACGAGCACGATAGCTCCGCGGCCCCAGCGCTTGCCCTTAACAAAGGCCCACGAGGCGACGATGACAAAGCCGAAGACGATAAAAATGAAGATGGCCGTCCCTAGGCCGACGAAGCCCGTCGCCCCAGAATCGGACACCATGGAGTCGTTCTCAGCACCGGTTAGCTCACGGACGATGAGGAAGATTCCGAAGATAATCACCGCGATGGACTGGAGCACGGCGATGCCGGCAGCCGCTACCACCGTTCCCGGGGGACGGCCTCCCTCAGTTTGGGCAGGCGTGGTCGAGGACTGTTTCTGCTTCTTATTCACGGAGATTTAGTTTACTTCTCAGCCCTGTACTTAGGACGACTCCACGCCATAACCCGCGCGCACCCACATGCTTCAGCCTAATCCTCCTCCGCCGCGGTGTTCCTCGGCTTCCTCCATCCGTAATTTCGGGGGCAGAGGGATGAACCCGGATTTGACGCGATCCAGGTCACCACACTCACTACCTTACCCTCATCACCGCAGGTGGAAGCATTTCTGACAGGGTTCTTACAGGGGCCAACCCATAACAATCATATGAATTGACGGAATTTATTTAGTGACTTTGGACACTTTTCGGCCTCTACCCCTAGCGGGGAATGAGTAAACGTGTCATTATTCTCAGGTAGCAAAAACAACGAGCTGTTAAATCAGTTCTTAACTCGGAGAAAACTCCAAGTTAACCAAAAGTGAACCATGGCGGCGGCGACGCTGGCCCCAACTCGAGACAGGGCCCCACTGACCGCAGACCAGTTCACTTAAACCCCGTAGCACTCGGAACAGTTCACTGCCGTGAACTGCCCTTGGTGCGCCTGCTTTCATCTATTGCTGTCAAAAATTTGTTAGGAGATTTCAATCATGGATTGGCGCCACGAAGCTGTTTGCCGCGACGAAGACCCGGAGCTCTTCTTCCCTGTCGGTAATTCCGGCCCTGCACTCACCCAGATCGCTAAGGCCAAGCTGGTCTGCAACCGCTGCCCGGTCGCTTCCTCTTGCCTCAAGTGGGCCCTCGAGTCCGGCCAGGATGCCGGCGTGTGGGGCGGCCTCTCTGAGGAGGAGCGCCGCGCTATCAAGCGCCGTAACCGCAGCCGCGCTCGCGCCCGCGTTTCCGCTTAAGAAACCCACAGTAGGCGCACCCCCGATTAACACCTCGGCATACCCTGCCGCTACAGTTGAATGAGTTCATTTCCCTTTAACAGAAGGAGCATACGATGAGCAAGCGTGGCCGCAAGCGCAAGGATCGCCGTAAGAAGCCCGCTAACCACGGCAAGCGTCCTGGCGCATAACGTCAGTAATTTAGGGCTCGTTTCTTCCCCTCACGAATCGAGGGAGGGACGAGCCCTTTTGCATATCCTGAGCCGGTTTTAGGCGCTCGAGGCCCTATCCCCAGGTAATCTCAGTCCGCGTAATCTGCACGCTAATGCGCTGGCGCAGTGACTGAGGTGCGACCTGTCCCCCACAGCATTTGCGCACGAGTGCGCGGACTACTTCTTCGCTCTCGACGCGCTGCTGGCAGGTATCGCACTGCGCGAGGTGCTCGCGGATTTCCAGTGCTCGCGCATAGCTCGTTGATTCATCGAATAGCTCCCGAAAGAGCGCTTCAACCTCGGGAGAGTTACACGCACCGCAATTGCGTCCTGTTGCGCGTTCCATTACTTCTCCTCCATCTCTGGGTGGTTGCGACCAATGCCTTTGTCTCGTGCTACGTCCTTCAACGCCGCACGAAGCAATTTTCTTCCGCGGTGAAGGCGGCTCATGACCGTCCCCAACGGAGTGCCCATCACTTCCGCGATTTCCTTATAGGCCAAACCCACCACATCCGAGTAGTACACCACCATGCGGTAATCCTCCGGCAGGTCATTCATGGCCTCGGAAATCTCCGAATCCGGCATCTGCTTGAGCGCTTCGACCTCCGCTGATTCCAGGCCCGTGGAGTCATGTCCGGACGTGGTATACAGCTGAAAGTCACTAAGCTCGTCCGCTGAGGATTCCACTGGGCGGCGCTTGGCCTTCCGGTAGGAGTTGATGTAGGTATTCGTCATGATGCGGTACAGCCACGCCTTCAAGTTCGTCCCCTGTTTGAAGGAATCGAAGTTGCTAAAGGCCTTGAGGTAGGTCTCTTGGATCAAATCCTCCGCGTCTTGCGGGTTGCGCGTCAGACGCATCGCTCCGCCGTAAAGCTGGTCCAGCAAGGGCAAGGCTTGCTCCTCAAACAACCGCTGTTTCTGAAGCGTCTCGCTCGTCGTTTCTGTGGCCATACCGACCATCCTAGCGCTCAGGACTAGGGTGGTTTATATGTCCAAGAAGACCCCGCGTGCCGCTACCCCCGCTCTCAAACTCCTCGAAGAGGCAGGTATTGACCACCACGTCTCCACCTTTGATGGCGGTCGCGAAAACTTCGGCGAGGCAGCCGCTGCGGCCCTCGACGTTACTCCTGAGCGTATCTTCAAAACCCTCGTCATTGATCTGAGCGCCGGCAAAGGCCCCAAACGCCAACTCGCCGTCTGCGTCCTTCCGGTCACACACCAGCTCAGTCTCAAGAAGGCCGCCGCAGCTTTCGGTGCGTCCAAGGCCACAATGGCCGCGCCTGCCGACGCCTCCAAGTCCTCCGGCTACATCCCCGGCGGCATCTCCCCGTTAGGGCACAAACACGTCCTGCCCACTGTCGTTGACGCGACCGCGCTGCTCTTCGATACCATCTTCTTCTCCGGCGGCAAGCGTGGCCTCGACATTGAGATGAATCCGAAAGATCTCCCCCGCGTGCTGGAGCTCTCCTTCGCCGACGTGCTCGCCGACTAGCTCTCGTGCACTAGAACAAGGTGGTGGCCGGTGGTTCGTCGATAAGCTCTGCGTAGTCGTTGCGCACGTTGCCCACCGCGGGGTCGGCCGGGCGTGCCTGAAAGCCGCGCACAGAGCTCGGCTCCAGCAGCGCCTCCCCCGCCAGCCAGGGCGCGATTTCATCAGCAGTAAGAAACTTGGGCAAGCGGTGGTGCAGCCACGCCATCTCCTCCGTGGCATCCGTGGTCACCATCGTGGCCGAGAGCCTCTCCAACCCCGTGGCCCACAAACCAGCCGCCCACAGCAGGCCATCGGGCCCGGTCACATAATAGGGATGCTTCTTGGCCTTCTTATCCTCACCGGCTTTCCACTCGTAGTAACCATCCAGCGGGATAACGCAGCGCTGTGCTTTGAAGGCATCCCGGAACGAAGGTTTCTGCGCCACAGTCTCCGCGCGGGCATTAAACAGCGGCGGGCCGTCGAGGTCCTTCTTCCAGTGCGGGATAAGCCCCCAGCGCGCTGGCTCCACGCGGGCGGTCTCCTCCGCAACCCGCACGATGGCAATGGGCTGGGTTGGAGCAATGTTATAGCGTGCCGGCGGCAGGCCTTCCGGCGCATGAACTTCCGTAATGGATTCCCACGCTCCGACTTCCTCCAGTAGGGACTCGGTGAACAGAACAAATCTTCCGCACATGCCCTTTATTATGGACTACATGTCTGCTTTCTGGTGTGCTCCCCAACCCGCCGGCCCGTTGTCCTGGACTCAGGAAGTTCCCGGGTCAAAGTCGATGACCAACCGCGCCCTCATCCTCGCTGCGTTGGCCGACTCACCTTCTATCATCTACAACCCGCTGGTCTCCCGCGATACTGACCTGATGAAAGAAGCTTTGAAGGCCATGGGCGTAGGTATCTCCGAGTGGGGACCGCACCTGCGCGTGACGCCGGGCCAGCTCCACGGCGCGACCGTCGATTGTGGCCTGGCTGGCACGATCATGCGCTTCTTGCCTCCGGTGGCAGCGCTGGCCGATGGGCCCGTTGTCATCGACGGTGACCCTTATGCCCGCAAGCGCCCCATGTCCACGATGACCATGGCCTTGCGTGAGTTGGGCGTCGACATCGAAGGCGATAGCCTGCCACTTAGCATCACGCCCCATGGCATTCCGGAGGGCGCCGAAGTCACCATTGATGCCTCCGCTTCTTCCCAGTTCGTCTCCGGCTTGCTCCTGGCCGGGGCGCGCTACCGCAACGGCATCAGCGTGCGCCACGAAGGCGGCACGGTCCCTTCCCAGCCCCACATCCTGATGACCATCGGCATGTTGCGTGATGCCGGCGTGCATGTGGTCGCGGGCGAGGATAATTGGGTCGTGCGTCCTGGAAAGATTGACGGCCGCGAGTGGTACATCGAACCGGACCTGTCCAACGCCACACCGTTTTTGGCTGCCGCGGCCGTCGCCGGCGGCAGCGTGAGTATTCCGAACTGGCCGGAGGAAACGGACCAGCCGGGTGATGCTTTCCGCGGCATCCTGGAACAGATGGGGGCACAGGTTGAGTACGTCCCGCAGGCCCCTCGCCAAGATCCCTACCTGCAGGTCACTGGCCCACAGGAGGGTCTAGCATGCCTGCGCGGCATCGATCTCGATATGGGAGATATCGGCGAGCTCACCCCGACCGTAGCCGCGCTGTGTGCTCTGGCCTCAACGCCGTCAACCCTGACCGGCATCGCGCACCTGCGCGGCCATGAGACGGACCGTCTGGCGGCCCTCGCTACAGAGATTAACGGCTTGGGCGGCAACGTCACTGAGCTTGACGACGGCCTCCGCATCACCCCTGCCCCACTCCACGGCGGCCAGTGGCACTCCTACGCCGACCACCGCATGGCCACCGCTGGCGCCATCATTGGCCTGGCAGTCGACGGTGTCGAGGTCGAGGACATCGATACCACGTCCAAGACTCTGCCCGGCTTCGCCAAGATGTGGGAGGCCATGATCCATGGCTAGGCGCGCGAGCAGCTACGACGAATCTGATGTCCGTATCCGGCCGGGCAAAGGGTCGCGCCCCCGCACGAAGGACCGTCCGAAGCACAAGGATGCCAAGTTCGGCATGGTCATCACCAAGGACCGCGGGCGCTGGGGAGTTGCCCTTGATAATGATGGCCCAGTCGTCACCGCTATGCGCGCCCGCGAGATGGGCCGCACGCCCGTCGAGGTCGGTGATCGGGTCGGCGTCGTGGGCGATACTTCTGGTAAGAAGGACACCCTCGCGCGCATCGTGAAGCTAGAGGAGCGCACTTCCGTCCTTCGGCGCACCGCGGATGACACAGACCCTTATGAGCGCATCGTGGTGGCGAATGCAGACCGCCTGCTGATCGTGAGTGCTGTGGCGGATCCACCGCCGCGCTCCGGATTCGTGGAGCGTGCTCTCATCGCGGCCTTCGCCGGCAATATCCAGCCGGTCCTGTGCCTGACGAAGACCGACCTCACCGACCCCACTCCGTTCGCCCAAGAGTTTGCGGACTTGGATGTCACCGTGGTGGAAGCTGGCGTGGACGATGGACTGGAGCAGGTCTGTGCCGCAATTGATGGACATGTCACGGCCCTCATCGGCCACTCCGGTGTGGGTAAATCAACCTTGGTCAACCGGCTCGTCCCGGATGCCAACCGCGAAACCGGCGAAGTCTCCGCCGTGGGCAAAGGCCGCCATACATCGACGCAGTCGGTGGCGCTGCGACTGCCGGCGGAAGGAAGCACCCCGCATGGCGGGTGGATCATTGATACCCCAGGCATCCGCTCCTTCGGCCTAGCCCACATTGATGCGGAAAACGTCATTGAGGTCTTCGATGATCTTGCCGAAGCGATTGAGGATTGCCCGCGTGGCTGCACGCATGCCGGGCCACCCGCGGACCCCGAATGCGGGTTGGACCTCAGCATAGAGGAAGGGACAGCTTCTGCACGCCGCCGTGATGCGGTTCGCAACCTGCTGGCTTCCCTGCGCACCAACGTCGATTGGGCCTAAGGCCTAAGGGCCTTACTCCTAGCGCAGGAAAGGCCTTAGGCGCCCTAACGGGGCCTAGTTTTAAAGCGGAAGCATTGCTGCCAGCTGCGGCGGCAGAACAGTCTTAAGGAAGGGGCCAGCCGCGCGGAGGACCATCAGGATCACGGCTAAGCCGCCGGTAACACCGAGGATAACGGCTCCGCCGGTATCGATATTGGAGGAAGTGTTGGCACCGCTCGCCTCCCTCTTATTGAACTCTTCCTTCTTCGCACAGGCGTTGAGCGCCTTGATGTACTCCGGTGCGATGACACGGAAGGTGTCTACCACTGCAATGTTGTTCTTGGCGCGCTTGACGGCGTTCTCATCACCGAACTCGACCTCCGCCTCGTAACCTGCCAGTGCACGGAAGAGCTCTTCCGACTGGTCCTCTACGGCGCGAGCACGCTTCTCCGCGTCCTTGGGCGAAATCTTAAGGCCATTCTTTAGCAAGCTGCTGTCGACATCATTGGCCTTCGACTCCGCATTCTTCAGGTCGCTGGCTTCCTCCTCGCTCAAGGTGATGGTGCACTTCTCATCCTTGATGGTGGTGCTTACCGCGCCCGCGGTGGGGGCTGCGACACCACCGGCAAGAACCGCAACCGACAAGCTGGAAGCAGCAACTACGCGGCGAAGGCGAGAGGAAGACATACTGAGGAAACCTTTCGATCGAGCTAAAGTTTTACCCCCGCAGATTATCAATAATTAGCCCAACTTGGGCAGGTAATCACCAAACTCCTTGTAGGCGGCGAAGCCAATGCTGATGATGCCGAAGAGGACGGAGATAATGACGGCCGCTGGACCCTGGGATGAACCTTCCAGGATGCGCAGCCACGGGGTCGTGGGCTTCACGGCCATATCAGGGTCTGGGTTCCCAGGTTCCGGCTTGCTGCGATCCGCGTGCACCTGCGCGATCGGTGCTGCAGGCTCCTCTGCGCCGGCAACTGGTGCGGCGACAAGCGCAGCGGTGCTCAGGGCAGCGGCGGTGACAAGGCTAGCAAGACGGGATCTCTTCATGGTGGTGCTCCTTCTAAAGCGATGGCGTTAGAGGCTTAGACTAGCACCACGCGTGAGGCACCGGTGATTATTTCCCAGTAGATCCTTAGAGAAGCTCCACGAGGATGGGTAGTTCGGTGGGGTCATAAAATGCCATGAAATTGTCCAAAGCATCACCCACTGCGAGCTCAGCGTCCTCATCTCCGAGGTCAGCGTTGTCGATAGCGTCTATAGCCTTGGCCGTAGCGGCTTCGGATTCCTCGATATCCACGTGGATAGCCTGCAGGTTAGCCTTCGTGATCGTGGCAGGGTTGAGGGCCACGACGGGCTCACCCATGTCTGGCTTCGGAGTCACCACGGACTCATCCACGTCGACGGAGATGACCACGCGTCGGTGGGGAAACTTTTCTTCGTCCCCGATAGCCAGCAGGCGCAATGAAGCCATGGAAGCTTCAAGGAAGGCAGAGTACTCAATTTCTTCCTCGTCGCCTTCGGTATAGAACTCACGCAACGCGGGTGTTAGCGCAAAACCCCAACCACTGCGTGCGGCGAGCTGGCCGGTCTCCTCAAGCTCAGCCAGCATGCCGAAGGTAGCCGGCAGGAAGACGCGCACATCCTTCGACACTTAGAACTCACCTTCAATGTCGAAGACTGCCTGAACCTCAACGCTCGTGCGGTCGAAGACCGTGTAGAGCATGCCCACCATGCCGTTCTCCACAGCAGCGCGCACGTTAACGATGGAATCATCCACCATGACGCAATCATTAATCGGCAGGTCAATAGCATCTGCCGCGGCTTGGAAGGCAGCACGGTCCGGCTTCTCAGCGCCAACCTCGCCAGAAAGCACCACGGCATCCACGATGCCGCGGTATTCCCACTCTCGAATGTGCTCCGCACCTGGGCCGCCCGGATCGTTGGAAAGGATAGCGGTGGCAACTCCGTTGGATTTCGCGGCGGCGAATAGTTCCCGCCAGCGCTTGACGTCCTCTTCGGTGCCGTCAAGCACGCCTACAAAATCGACGATGAGTCCACGCATATTATCTACCCTTCGCATTGAACTGTGTTTATCGTCCGAAAGTATAGCGAACATACCGCCCGCCTGCTCTCACCGGCCAATGCGCTGCAAAGCTCTAGCCGCAGACGGGGCTGCCATGGCACAATGAACGTACATCCAGCTTCCTTCTCTGTGCCATCCCCCGATCCTTGCTTCAGCGCTTTCCTCCGTACCGCGCACTGCGGAAGAGGACGCTATTCACATGTACACCCCCATCCCCGGCATGAGCCACCTACAACTGTATGTTGCCCCGCAACGTATCCGCTATGAGCGCGAGCCCACAGCTCGCGACCTGGCCACGCGGGAAGAGATCCGTGGTCTCGTTGTCATAGTTCTCGAAGTCGCCGCCGCCTTGCGGCCTTTGAGTCATCTCAATAACCCACGCTTCGCCCCAGAAATCACTAAGCATGTGCGCGCCTGGAGGAAAGCCCAGGCAGCTGCAGAATCGCACGGAGGAATGACGCTGCGCAGCTTGCACGCGCGCTCAAATGGTGAGTTCTTCGGTTCGGTGCTCTTAGGCTCAACACGGCGCGCTTTTACCGGCGCTGCAACCGGCCGACACCTGCGGTCTTTCCGCTTACTTTCGGGCGGCCTGCAAACCCACTGACACAAGAGACAGAGGTTCTGAAAAGATGAGTTTGCGGCCTTGAGGAGCCCTAGAAATCACGCCTATGACTTAGCGCTGGTCTTAAAACATCGATCCCAGCTTGATCAGGATGGGTGTCCAATCGATTCCGGCGAAGGCTGCAGAAGCGCTCACCAAAGCTAGGCTGATGCCGCCAAACATGGTGGCCCCCACCACGGGAAGCTTCGCAGTAGCTTCATCAAGACTTTCCGGTTCAGACACCGCGCCACACTGAGTGGAGACAACATCCTGCGAGCTGAGTGCAGCGCCCTTCAGGGAGTCATCGCTTTGAGAGCCCAATACGGAGGCCAGCTGGCACTGCTCTTCTGGGGCTAGTTCCACAGCCGAAGCAGCTGCGCCGCCACCCAGCAGGGTGGCAGATGCGAACACGGATAGACCTACTCGCAGAGACAAGCGGCGCATACTGACTCAACCTCCGAAGAACAATAATTAATGTTCTGACAGTATATACCTAACTACTTCCAATAAAAAGACGCCGTGGGGAATGATTCCCACGGCGTCCTGCGTTGACTAGCGCTGGCGCATCAAGGTTGCCCTAGGCTTCCGCTTCATCCACTGCGTTTGCCTCTTCCTGCGCCTTGAACTGCTTGCGCAGCATAAACAGCTGGCGCACGGTTTCTTCCTTGACCGCGTCGTTCATGGCATTGAACATGTCGCCGCCTTCCTTCTGGTACTCCACCAGAGGATCTCGCTGCGCCATGGCACGCAGACCGATGCCTTCCTTGAGGTAATCCATCTCATAGAGGTGCTCGCGCCACTTCTGGTCAATAACCGGCAGGATGATCATGCGCTCGGTATTGCGCATCTGGCTCTCACCACCGATAGCGCTCACAGCTTCTTCGAGTTGGTCATACTCGGAATTCGCATCAGCCAACAGTGCATCGCGCAGCTGCTCCGCAGAAATCTCGCCGGCGGAGCCGTACTCGGTACCGGCGACAAGCTCCTCGTGCGTCATGGTCGGCCCGTAGAGGGATTCCAGCGCATTCCACAGCTCGTCTAGGTTCCAGTCCTCCACGTAGCCGGTAGCCGTCGCACCCGCCACGTAGGCAGACACGGTGTCGTTGATCATCTCGCGGATGTTGTCCTTGATGTCACTGGCCTCGAGGATGTCGTGGCGGGTGGCGTATACCACCTTGCGCTGCTCATTGAGTACCTCATCGTACTTGAGCACGTTCTTACGCATCTCAAAGTTCTGGTTTTCCACCTGTGCCTGTGCACCCTTGATGGAGTTAGAGACCATCTTGGCCTCGATCGGCACATCATCTGGCACGTTGAGGCGGTTCATCATATTCTCCATGGACTGGCCCACGAAGCGCACCATGAGCTCATCACGCATGGACAGGTAGAAACGGGTCTCACCCGGGTCACCCTGACGGCCGGAACGGCCGCGCAGCTGGTTGTCAATACGGCGCGACTCGTGGCGCTCGGTGCCCAATACGTACAGGCCGCCGGCCTCGCGGACCTCGTCGCCCAGGCGCTTGGAGCGTTCCCTCTCCTGATCGATTTCGGCGTCCCAGGCCTCCTGGTACTTCTCTTCATCCTCAAAGGGATCGAGGCCGCGCTCGCGCAGCTTCTCATCCAGGATGACCTCGGGGTTACCGCCGAGCACGATATCGGTACCGCGGCCGGCCATGTTGGTGGCGACGGTTACGGCGCCCGGGCGGCCGGCACGGGCGACGATCTGTCCCTCTTCCTCATGGTGCTTCGCATTGAGTACCGAGTGCTTGATTCCGCGCTTGCTCAACAGTTGCGAGAGGTACTCGGAGCGCTCCACGGAGGTGGTACCCACCAACACCGGCTGGCGGTCGGCAACGTGTTCCTCGATGTCATCCACCACCGCAGCGAACTTGGCTTCCTGGGTCTTGTAGATGCGGTCGGAGTGATCGGTACGCTGGTTCGGCTTATTCGTCGGAATCGGCACCACATCTAGCCCATAGATGGAGTGCAACTCAGCAGCCTCGGTTTCTGCGGTACCGGTCATGCCGGAAATCTTGTCGTAGAGGCGGAAATAGTTCTGGAGCGTAACGGTGGCGAGAGTCTGGTTCTCGTTCTTGATCTCCACCTCTTCCTTTGCCTCAATAGCCTGGTGCATACCTTCGTTGTAGCGGCGGCCAGCCAGAACACGGCCGGTGAAGCTATCCACGATCAGCACTTCGCCATTGCGGACAATGTAGTCCTTATCGCGGGTGAAGAGCTCCTTCGCCTTCAAGGCATTGTTGAGGTAGGACACCAACTGGGAGTGCTCTGGGGCGTAGAGGTTTTCAATGCCCAGCTGATCCTCGACGAATTCGACGCCCTCCTCCAGCACACCAATGGTGCGCTTCTTGTGGTCCACCTCGTAGTGGATGCCCTCGCGCATCTTCGGCGCTAGCTTGGAGAAAACGCCGTAGAACTGGGAGGAGCCGTCGACCGGTCCGGAAATAATGAGCGGGGTACGGGCCTCGTCGATCAGGATGGAGTCAACCTCATCCACGATGCAGTAATTGTGGCCACGCTGGACCGTGTCATTGAGCGAGCGGACCATGTTGTCGCGCAGGTAGTCAAAGCCCAGCTCATTGTTGGTGCCGTACGTGATGTCGCAAGCATACGCTTCCTTGCGCTCCGCAGGGCGCATTTCGGAGAGGATGACGCCAACGGTGAGGCCCAGCCAGCGGTGGACACGGCCCATCATCTCGGCGTCACGCTTGGCCAAGTAATCGTTGACCGTCACGATGTGTACGCCCTTGCCCTCCAGCGCATTGAGGTAGGCCGGCAGCAGCGAGGTCAGGGTCTTGCCCTCACCGGTGCGCATCTCAGCGACGTTGCCGAAGTGCAGGGCGGCACCGCCCATAACCTGCACCTTGTAGTGCTTCTGGTCAAGCACGCGCCAGGCAGCCTCACGCACGGTGGCGAAGGCTTCGAGAAGGATGTCATTCATCTTTTCGCCATCCGCCAGACGCTTCTTAAACTCGTCAGTCTTAGCCTTGAGCTCGTCGTCCGACAGCGCCGCGAATTTATCTTCTAAGGCAATAACATCATCTGCAATTTTGGCCAGGCGCTTGACGGTGCGCCCCTCACCGGCACGGAGCAGCTTGGAAAGTCCAAACACGTCTAGATAGTCCTTCTTGTCGCGACAAATAAGTTAACTCGTCGCCATTGTACTCACTAGCTTTTCTCTCACGATTCGCCACCCAACCCAAAGCGCAATTCTGTCCCCACCCCGACGTTTGCAGGACGCTCCCCTCGGCCGTCACGAAAAAAGATGATCGAAGATTAACAATGCCTAATAGGGACATAAGAAGGCTCCCTGTCTCGCTGCGCGTGTGCGCTGCGGGGCAGGGAGCCTGTGTGTTAGGCCCTACGGCCTTTAAGGCTCAGGCCTTAAGCATCAGCATCCGTCAGGGAAATAAGACCGTAGTCGAATGCGTGGCGGCGGTAAACCACAGAAGGCTTGTTGTTCTCCTCGTTGATAAAGAGGTAGAAGTCGTGGCCGACCAGCTCCATCTCGCTGAGCGCATCATCAACAGACATCGGGGTTGCTGGGTGCTCCTTGAAGCGGACAACCTGGCCCGGGCGAACATCCTCGACAGTCTCGGCGTAGGGATCGATGTAGCGCTCTTCCTTAGCGGGCTTAGCTGCCTCAGCTTCAGCGACCAGCTCAGCGGCGATCTGACCAGTACCCTTCTGGGCGCGGTGGCCGGACTTCACGTTCTCACGGCGCACCTTAACCTTGCGCAGGGAGCGTTCCATCTTGCCCAGGGCGGTCTCGAGTGCCGCATAGAAAGAATCTTCCTTCGCCTCGGCGCGAGCGATGTGCCTCTTACCGGTAGCGGTGATCTGCAGACGCTCTGCCTCGGACTCGCGGCGCGGGTTCGGCTCGTGCTGCAGCTCCACGTGGAAGAAGGTCAGGGTCGGATCAAGGCGCTCGATCTTGGCTAGTTTTTCAGTGACACGTTCCTGGAAGTGCTCCGGAACCTCCACGTTACGGCCGGTGATGGTGACCTGAGCGTTGGTCTGCTGGGACATGAAATGCCTCCCTATACTCGTGGGGACTGAATGACTGCACATTCTGCGGACTTCTACAAGCCTGTGATAAGGAGCCGGAAGCCCGCTTCCCTGTGACACCCCTCATGTTACCACTGGTCATAACCTACACGATGACTGGCCCCTACACTCATGCATGATGATGGCCCGCCCTACGCATCTGCCAGCACAATTGCGCCCGCGACGTCACCCCCGATAGCCCATACACGCGCGGCGCTAGCACGCAGAGTTGCGCCGGTGGTGATGACGTCGTCGACAAGCATCACGTTCTTCCCCACTAGTTCGCGGGCGGCGGGACGCAACAGCACGGCTGTCCGCATGTTATCGGCGCGCTCCACGGCGCTGAGCTCTGATTGATCCGCACTGCTTTCAGCCGTGCTCAGGGCATTAACCACAGCCCAGCCTGGAAGCCTGGCAGCCGCTGCCTGGCACAGCGCGGCAACAGGATCGCCACCGCGGCGACGAGCCGAGGACACGCGCGTCGGCGCCGGCACGAGCAACCCAGTCTCCGGGATATCACCGCGGGCGCGCAAGTAATCGATGCCGGCAGCGAACACCGCCCCGAGGTGAGCACGCACTGCGTGGTGCCCGTGTTCCTTCATGGCGATGATGACACCACGGCGAGTATCGGAATAGGGACCAAGAGCCCATGCCGGAAACCCCAGGGGCCGCGGCCGTTCCACCCGGCGTGGAACCTGCCGCAAGTGTTCCTGGCAGGAAGCGCACAACACCCCGCCCGCAGCTGTTTCTCCCCCGCACCCAGCGCAGGGGCGTGGCAAGAAAAGCTCCACGAGAGCGGCCGTGACCTCCCCTATCCCCCGATTCTTCGGCATGCGCCCCACTTTAGCGCGACTCTAGCGCGCGATGATGGGTGAGGATCGCACTCCCTGCAGGCCTTCGACTTCACGCCAATACGAGCGTTCAGATCCGCCTGCGGGAAGCTGCAGTAGAGCATGCGCATCGGTGACGTAGTGCGTCGACGGTGAGGAAGCCACCGCCACCACCGGCGCGGTGATATTTCCGGTAGGTAAGGTGGTAGCAGAGGAACCGTCTTGCTCAATACGCCACACGGGCGAATTCGACGCCGAGGTACCCACGAGCAAAGAACCATCCGTCTGCCACTCCACGGACAAGGCCGAGCCGGTCAGCTCAGGACCAACTTGGTGGATGTTGACGATACGCCGCTCGCCCGAGGTCGCGCGGGCCACCACGCCGGTGTAAATGCTGCCGTCGATGATCATGGCGATACGGGCTCCCGTGAGGGACAGTCGAATGACCGAGATCTCTCCCTCCATGTTCTCCAGTGCAGAGGTGTCCACCTCTGCGGTGCTCAGTTCGCCAGTCGCCGGCGAACGCGTCACACGGACTACATGTTTGCCGTCAACAACGGTCCACGCCACCTGGCCGCCCACCTCAAAGGTGGGGCGGGCTAGGGTTTCGCCCTTGACCGAGCCCTTGAGTCCGTGGCCGAGCTCGCCCATCGCCAGCTGCGATTCCTTCTCAGAACGCTTACGCACCGCGGCCACCATCCCCTCATCCGAGATATCGGCGGACTGGATGTCATGGATCTGGCCAGCCATGCCCTGTACCTCGGTGCTACCTTCGCCCTTGACTTCCAGCAGGGAGCCGTCGTTGACGGCGTAGAGCTTGGGCACGGATTGGGCAGCTACCTCTGGGTTAAACTCGGCGAAATCATCGATGGTCATCTCCTCCATGTTGTCAACCAAGGGGCTGCCATCGATGGTGGCGCGAACTGAATTAGTGATCTCCGCATTGTTGAGAGTCCAGACCAACTGGGAGGCAAATTTAAGGCGCTCCTCCTGGCTCATTGCTGACATCCCACTGAATTCATACACACCATCGTTGATGCCTAAGAAAGTGGCATCCTTCGGGATCAAGGTGGAGGTCGCCGGAGCGATATCGGAAGACGGCCCTTGTAGCAGGAGGGTGACCAACTCTGAAGCGATCGAGTCCTTTCCCGAGTAGAGCCACCGACGGTCCGCCACCAGTAGGCGCTGGGTTGTACCGAAGAAGTACAGCGACTGCGGGCGGTAGCGGTTGCGCAGTTCCGTGCGCTCGATCACCGCGCCAGTAGGCAGGTCGGTAATGCGCCATTGCCCATTGAACTGGCGCAGGCGGACAGTCGCCTCAAGACGCGAGTTATCCGGGACATAGGCCCCACCATTCGCCAGACGGCCGATGATGTTGCCGCGCACCGAATACTCGAGGGCACCGTCTTCCATGTTTGAGGTCACAAGGTCGATGGAATCCACGACGAGCACGGTATCCGTGGGATCCCAGGAATTAGCGATTTCGGAGGCAAGGAAGGTGCGGGCAGCAGCGTAGTTGCCAGTGGGAATCGCCACGGCCGAATAGAAGTCACGGACTAAGAGGTCCGGTTCGCTATCGGTGCGGGGCTCCACGACGGCATCGTCTGCCCGCTCATGAGGTTCAAAGGTGCCGATCACCTGGGGATCAGTGTTATGCGGCAAAGTCGAGCACCCGACGAGGGTAGTAAGCGCGACGCAGCTGAGCACTGCGAGTGAGCGGCGGGCCGGAATCATCGCTGGGCCTCCTCGTCGAAATCGGGGACGATGTCTTGATTGAACGGCGCTTCCGCGCCACGCGCTTCGCGCTCCGAGGGCCACACTATCCCGTTATCCGGCTCTGCCTTTACTGCAGGGGCTCCTAGTTCAGTGCTCACGTCGAGCGCGGACTGTTCCTCCGCTTCGACGGGCTTCGGAGCGCCCGGGACCTCGAGGGCAATGGGCTCAGATTCCACCGCTTCCCCCGGGGTGCGTGGCAGGATTAGACGGAAGCGCGAGCCGGTGCCGAAGTAGCCGATGGCATCCAGAGTGCCTCCATGGAGCACGGCATCCTCGCGAGCGATGGCCAAGCCTAAGCCGGTTCCGCCTGAGTGGCGCTTGCGCGAGGAATCCGCGCGCCAGAAGCGGTTGAAAACCAGCTCCTCCTGACCTTCCTTGAGTCCCACGCCAGAATCGGTGACGGCGATGCCAACGGCATCCTCAGTCGCGCCGATATCCACGGTGACGGGGTTGCCTTCAGAGTGATCAATGGCGTTCGCGAGCAGGTTACGCAAGATGCGCTCGACGCGGCGCGAATCGCATTCCACAGCCACGGGTTCCTCTGGGGCATGAACGATAACCTCCACCCCCAACTCGGCGGCGAGGTGTTCCACCTGGCTCAGTGCGGAGTCCAGGCAGGAGCGAATGTCAAGGGAGGCTGTGGACAAATCAGCCACGCCTGCATCGTGGCGAGAGATCTCCAAAAGGTCCGCGAGCAAGTCCTCGAAACGGTCCAGCTCCTTGATGAGCAACTCCGCCGAACGTTTGGTGTAGGGGTTGAACTCTTCTGCGTCTTCCGCGATGACATCCGCCGCCATGCGCACCGTCGTCAGCGGCGTGCGCAACTCGTGAGAGACATCGGAAGTAAACTGCCGCTGGAGGTCGCCATATTCCTCCAGCTGGGTAATCTGCTTTGACAGCTTGTCTGCCATGTCATTGAAAGAGGAAGCAAGGCGGCCCATCTCATCATCCGAGTTGACCACCATGCGCTCGCGCAGGTGGCCGGCGGCAAATCGTTGTGCAATGCGGGATGCGGAGCGAATCGGGACGATCACCTGCTGGGTAGCCAGCCAGGCAATACCCACGAGGAGGACCACGACCACCACTCCGGCAGCCGAGAGCAGACCACGCATAAGCGCCATCGTGGACTCCTCGGACTCCATGGACAATACGAGGTAGACCTGGGTATTCGGGATATCACTTTCGATGGGTGTGCCCACCATCAACGCGTTATAGGTCGCCCCCGACTGCTGGTCCACCGTGGCATATTGCTGGACAACCTGACCGCGGCCGACGAGCTCGCGCATCCCATCGGGAATACGGTAGCCCTCCGGCGAGGTCGTGGCCGTGCCGTCTGAGTTTTCCACGACGATGACCGGCTCATACACGGCTTGGGCATCGGGCTGTTGCGCCGACATTTGGCCCAAGGCGGCGCGCGCAGAGTTGATGCGCACCTGCGTTGAATTTGCTGTGCCGGTGGCATCGATCTGCTGCTCCACGGCCACACGGGCGCGGTCGAGCTCCTGCAGTGCGGTGTCTTCCTTCTGGCTCACGAGCTGTTGTGTCAACACCGACACCAGTGCATACGCCAGGATGATCATGACCACCGTGGAGGCGACCAGCATCATGCCCAAGACACGTGTCTGCAGGGACGTGCGCCAGCGCTCGACGACGCCATCCCGGGCTCGCCTTAACCAACCAAAAATAGCGGTAGTCCTTTACTCGGCGATTTTTCCAGTTTTGTATCCCACACCGCGCACCGTGAGCACGATGTGTGGATCTTCTGGGTCGTGCTCGATCTTTGCGCGCAGGCGCTGAACATGCACGTTGACCAAGCGAGTATCGGAAGCGTGGCGGTAACCCCAGACGGATTCGAGCAACGCCTCGCGGGTGTGCACCTGTCCGGGCTTTCGAGCCATCTCCAGCAGGAGGTCGAACTCTAGCGGGGTCAGCGAGATCTCCTCGCCGCCCTTACGGGTGACGGTGTGCTCGGGGACGTCGATAAGCAGGTCCCCTACCTCAATTATTTCGCTCGTACCCCCGTCAATCCGGCGCAGGCGCGCACGGATACGGGCGATGAGCTCTTTCGGCTTGAAGGGTTTGGTGATGTAGTCATCCGCGCCCGATTCGAGGCCAAGGACCACATCGACGGTATCGGTCTTTGCGGTGAGCATCACGATAGGCACCGAGGACTCGGTACGGATGGCACGGCAGATATCAACGCCGTTCATGCCCGGAAGCATGAGATCCAACAGGATCAGATCGGGGTCATGCTCGCGGAAGGCCGGGATGGCCTCATTACCATCGTTGACGGCAATAGGTTCCAGCCCTTCCGCCTCGAGCACGATGGTAAGCATTTCGGCAATCGCCGGATCATCATCCACGACCAAGATTTTCGGTGCCACGTTATTGTTCTCCTACAAGCTCCTTGACAGCTTGGATAATCATATCGGCATCCGCGGTGGCGATCCACCGCCCTGCCCACTGCTGCTCCGCCAACCGACGGTAGGCAGCCGCCGTGCGTGACTGCAGCGCGGCATCGCGTTCATAGCGGTCGCGGTTGCGTCCCTCATCCTCTGCTGCACGGGCCACGGCACGCTGGCCGGCAATGGCTACGTCGGTATCCAAAAAGATCTGCAGTTGCGGCACCGGCAGGCCGAAGCGCTCGAATTCGAGCTCATAAATCCAATCGACAATGAGCTCCCCTCCCACCCGCGCGGAAGAGTACGCGGCGTTGGAGGCAACATAACGGTCCAGAATGAGCAGAGAGTCCGAGGACGCAGCGGCGGTGAGGAGCTGTTCCTTGGCGCCGCGCCGATCCAGTGCAAAGAGCGTGGCCATCCCGTAGATCGAATCGGTGAGGTCACCCATACGCCCGTAGAGCGCCTCCTGCGCGAGCTGGGCATGGATGGAGTCTTCGTAGCGCGGGAAGCTTAAGACTTCGACATCGCAGGCTAGTTCTTCCCGCAAGCGCTGGGTGATGGTGTTCTTACCCGCGCCGTCAATTCCTTCAATACTGATCAGCATGCTTGGTGTATCTGGTGCTCGAGCTGTTTCTAGGAAAGCTGGCTCTACGACAGAGCCTCAATGAAGGGCTCAAGGTCATAGTCCTCTTCCACACCTTCGATCAGCTCGAGGGCGTTTTCGTTCAGGTTCTCGCTGCCGGAGCCGGCGAGATCCCGGATGAAGGGGTAGTCCTCAACGACCTCCCCGGCGCTGAACGGAGCACCTGCCCAGATGGCAGCAATCGTGGCCGCCGCTAGGGCGTTGCGCTGCTCCTCTTCAGTCTGCGCCTCACCTGAAGCCGCAAGCGCGCAGGCATCATCGACCGCAGCAACGATCTCTTCATCCTCTAGATCAGCCAGTTCATCCAAGAAGTCGACGTTGGCCTCGTCAGCGAAGATGTCTTCATCCCATGAGCTCATTGTTTTCTCCTTTATGCTCTGGTGAATTAGGGGTCTGTGTTCTTATATCCACGGTGGGCCGGTGCGGATTCGCAGGCGGGGCACGCCGCGCAGCCGCTATCTAATCCAAGTTCTACCATTCTTTAGGCGCACGTATGCAAGGCTTGCTCCTGCGGGCCCGTTTTATTACGGCACTAGCTATCTACCTTTCCTTCCTCTTTCACATTTCTCTCTCCTTCTACAGCGCACCGAAGACCGGCTCGCATAAGAAGCGCGTGGGGATTATTGCCCAGCCCATTTACTATCCTCAGTTTCGTGTTATCGTTGTTACCGTCTTGTGACATTTGAGCAGGCTTTTGCGCAGCAATTTGAGTAGGAAGGAGAGCGCCCCGCATGACGAGCACCCCTCGCCGCATTGTGGCTTTCGTCGTGGCAGGCCTCCTGTGCGCCGTCGCCGTTGGCATCGCAGTTTGGCGCATGAGCGCGCCGGATTCCGTGGTATCCAAGCCCTCCGCCGCCACCGCTGCCTCAAGCGCTCCGGCCACGTCATCTTCGGCAACGCACTCCTACACCACCACGGCCTCCCCGACCTCGACGCGCTCCAAGCAGTCCCAGACTCAGGTTGCCGCACCCGCGGAGGATCCGTACTTGGCACCGAATGCCGTGGTGAACCGCACGGAACCGGCTGCGCCCACGGCTGTCTACCGCCCTGATAATGTCTCCTCGCTGCAGAACCAGCAGCCGCAGGTAACGCCGAACACGCAGTACCCGCAGGCGCCGCTCAGCACGGCGCCCACTGCGCCGCCATCTGAAGGTTCCGCTACGACGGCCCCTGGGTCGCCAGTACCGGGCTCTCCTCAGCCGAGCTCAGAACCGACGCAGCCGCCGACCACACCGGAGTCACCGACGATCGTTCCACAAGAGAGCCCAACGGAGGACCACCACGCTGGCCCGCAGTCCTCCGGGCAGCCACAGCCTGAAGAACCTTCTGACTCCCCTGAGTCCTTCAATCCGCGGCCAGCTGGGTTCACCCACGAAGCTCCCGCACCTGATGCTGAGACCCCCGCAGAACCCCGCGAAGCAGGCAAGAAACCGTGGGAAGGAACCGCCCCACTAGTCGGCGATGGCGCGAAAGCTCCGGGGCGTGACGCCGAGACTCATCGAAGCAACGAGGCTCCCACCCCAGCGGCACCGACGGATGATACCCCCGTCGCCGAGGAACCTTCTGCAGCAACCCCCACCGCCACTGCTCCAGCTGAAAGCTCCCCCGAGCCAACTCCCGGACCGGCGATCACAGAGTCGGCTTAAATTCTCTCACACTTAAATCCCCTCACAGCTGCCCAGGCGCACACAAAGCCTGGGCAGCTGCGCAGTTTTAAGGCTGGCCGCACGCCATGGGCTTAGACGCGGGCGATGAATACCTCAGCACCCTCGGCGCCGGCAGCGCGGACGGTAGCAACAGGGTCGTTGGCAGGGAGCCACGCAGCGTGGCCCGCGCTTAAGTTGAGGCTCTCTGCCTCCGCGTTGCTCAACGCAGCTGCGCCGGAGGTACACAGCAGAATCATCGGGCCATCGCTGTCGACATCGACGCTCTCCTCGCCGGAAAGCTCTACACGGTCCAGCAGGAATTCCTCAATCGGTACCGGATAGGACCATGCCTTCGCGCCCTTCACGTTTCCGGTTTCGGAGGCATCCACTAACTCCACTCGCGGGTCTTCAGCCGCCTCGTAGGTGAGGACCTTGACCAGTTCAGGAACGTCAACGAACTTCGGGGTCAATCCGCCGCGTAGCACGTTATCGGAGTTGGCCATGATCTCTACGCCTAAGCCGGAGACATAGGCATGCAGCTGCCCGGCGTCGAGGTAAATCGCCTCCCCCGGCTGCAGGACAATGTGGTTGAGCAGAAGCGCTCCCAGAACGCCGATATCACCTGGGTACTGTTCATTGAGCTTGGCCACGGTACCCATCACGGTGGTCATCCACGGCTCACTTGCCTGGGTGCTGCACAGTCGCTCACCAGCAGCCACCACCGCATTGATCAGTTCCTTGCGCTTGGGGCCAGGGATAGTAATCCAGGTGGTAAACAGCGCGCGGAGACTATCGCCTTCGGCGGCTGGATCCGCATCAAGCATGCCTTCATAGTGCGCTAGTTCTTCGCATTCCAAAGCCGCGAAGAGGCTGCGGGTCTGCGCAAGGGGGCGGAATCCCGCCATGGCGTAAAACTCGGTGAGCGCCACGATGAGTTCCGGCTTGTGGTTGTCATCCTTGTAGTTGCGATTAGCTGCCGCGAGATCGATTCCCGCCGCGTTCTCGCGGGCAAAGCCTTCTTCGGCCTGCTGTTTCGAAGGATGCGCCTGCAGCGATAGCGGTTCGGCGGCTGCCAGAATCTTCAGCAAGAAGGGCAGGCCGGCACCATACTTGTCAGCCACCCGCTGTCCCAGCTGTCCTTCGGGGTCGGCCGCGATGATCTCATCCAGCTTCTCCTCCCCAATCGTTGAAGGGTCAGCCGGATGCGCACCGAACCACAGCTCTGCTACCGGGCTGTGGGCTTCCGGCTCGCCGAGCAGCGTCGGGATAAGCGTGCGCGAACCCCACGAATAATTGCGGGCAGCGCTGGTGAGCAACTTCATTGAAATCCTCTATTTCACGTCGTAGGCGGTCGCGGCATAACTGCGCGTAATCAGCTGCAGCGCGCGGGCCAATTCCCCACAGGAGGTGTCGGCGCTCGCTGCTGCGAAAGAGTGGGGAAGGTTCGCCTCTTCCTGTCCCCATAAAACAACTCTCAAGGGTACCAAAGGCTCTTCCGCTTCAAACGGGTCATAGAAAATATCAGTCGGGTCTGTCTGCAGAATCGGCCCTAAGCCTTCCGCATCAACAACGGTCCCTCCCAGCCCGTGGGCTGCCCACAGCGCACCAGCCATACGGGCAACAAGCGCGTCAAGGTGCACGCGCGTACGCTCCTCCGACAGCGCATAAGGATCGGGCCCACAGCTGTGGATGACTCGCCCGCCCTCTACGAATTCACGCAACGCGCGCCCAGGGTTCGTCGTGGAGTCACGTTGCGGGGATAGTGCTTCCAGCTCACGGTCCACTGCATCGGCGACGTCCTCCACACGGCGGGAAACGAGAACTGGGTCTTCGCTCAGCACCGCGTACACCGCGTGCACAGCTGTAATCACGCGCACCGGGGAGATCCCTTCGGCGGTGGGTAGGTTGGCAATGACGATGGTGTCCTCGGGGGCGTCGTCGATCTCATTGAGAAGGACTGTCGTAGCACCCCGGCGCGCAGCAGTATGCAGCGCGCGCTCCGCCCACGGGCTATCCCCCGCCACCACCACGACATCGAGGGCACCGGTAAAGCGCGGTAGTGACTCGCTGACCATGATGGGGACTTCAGCGGGCTCAGCTAGGCCCACAGCAACGTGAGCGGCAGCGCGGGAAACTTGGTCGGCGGCAAGGATGACGACGCTGCGCGGGCGGAGTCCGCCCAGCACGCGAGCAAGCTCCGGCACGGATGCAGCCACCACGCGCGCCTGGGCGCCTTCGTGGGCAATGTCAAAGAAGCCCACGGTTTCGGGGTCATAGGAAGTCATAGGCCCGAGCATAGCTAGGATTAGTGGCCATGAGCATTCATCCGGTAGTCCTTGTCGGCGGCGGCCCTGGCGCGTGGGATCTCATCACCGTGCGTGGCATGCGGGCGCTGCAGGAGGCCGAGGTCATCGTGGCAGATCACCTCGGCCCTACCGCCCAGCTGGATAAGCTGTGCGATATAGGCACCAAGGAGCTTATCGACGTCTCCAAGATCCCCTACCGCGCCCAGGTGGCCCAGGAGCGCATCAACGAGATTCTGGTTGACAACGCCCGCCAGGGGCGCCGCGTGGTCCGCCTCAAGGGTGGGGATCCTTATGTGTTTGGACGTGGTTTCGAAGAACTCACTGTGCTTACGGAAGCGGGCATCCCGGCGGAAGTGATCCCCGGGGTGACCTCGGCGGTCGCGGTGCCCGCACTGGCGGGAACGCCGGTGACGCACCGTGGCGTCGTTCATGCCTTCACGGTGGTCTCCGGGCACCTGCCGCCAGGCCATCCCAAGTCTTTGGTGGATTGGGCAGCACTGGCACAATCTGGGGCTACGTTGTCCGTCATCATGGGTGTCAAAAACGCGGCCGCTATCGCTGCTGCGCTGATCGACGCCTCCCTGTCGCCCCACACCCCCGTGCGCATCATTCAGGAAGGCTCCCTCGATGGCGAGCGAGCATTCCAGTGCGAGTTGGCTGAGCTAGGGGCCACGATGGAAGAGAACTCGGTGGCTCCTCCGGCGGTCATCGTCATCGGTGAGGTTGCCGGGCTCTAGCGCCAAGTTCTACTCAACTCCGACGCGCTCGTCCTCCGAATCCGCGGAGCTTCCTGCATGGGCGCCCTCGCGGCCGGTCGGCTCCGCTGTTTCAATGACGCGGCTGCCGGTGCGCTGCTGCGAAGCGCTATCCCCCTCCGCGCCCTGCGCGGAACGAGCCCGGCGTTGATTCGCCCAGACCGTGAGAGCAACTCCGAGGACCAGCGCAGCGACCTGCAAAAGAAGGATCTGCTGATGCGCCAGCGCCCACCCTAGTGCTCTAGGAATGTTGAGCGTCACGATAGCCGTGCCCACGAAGCCCCCAAGGAGCGTGGGGTTGATGCGCGAGATGAGCCAGGCTGCAATCGGTGCGGTAATCACCCCGCCGATAAGCAACGCTACAACCGCGGCAGCGTTAGCCACAATCTCCTCCCAGAGGCCAACGATGAAGCCCGCCGTGGCACCAAAAGTAACGAGGAATTCTGCGGTGTTGACCGTGCCGACGATGCGCCGCGGCTGCTCCCGGCCGACCGTCATGAGCGTCGAGGTGGAAATCGGGCCCCAGCCACCGCCGCCTGAAGCATCGACAAAGCCTCCCACCACGCCGAGCCCCGCGAGAAGAGGAGTGGAGTGCTGTCGAGTTTCCTGCGATGTGCGGCTCCGTGGGCGCGAGAAGCGCCAGACGAGGTTGATGCCTAGGACCACGAGAATCGCAGACGTTACGGGCGCGGCAGCTTCGAGAGAAAGGTTAGACAGAACCGTCGCTCCGATGAAGGCTGACAGGCCTCCCGGCACACCGAGCTTGAGCACCGTAGGCCAATGCACGTTGCCAAAACGCCAGTGGCTAATTCCGGAGACCAAGGTGGTACCCAGCTCCGAGGCGTGCACCACGGCGGAGGCTGTCGCGGGCCCCAAGCCAGCTAGCAGCAGGATGGTGGTGGAGGTGACGCCGAAGCCCATGCCGATGCCACCGTCGACAAGCTGCGCGGCGGCACCCGCAACCGCGATGAGAATGAGGCTACGCATGGGCCACCTCCGCATAACGGTGGGAAACAATGCCGGCGAGTGCCTCACCCAGCGGAGGGAGAATCTGCCGAGTCTCCCCATCGCTGCGCCCTGCATCCTCGTCGAGGCGATCTAAAAGCAGGCCAGGGCTCACAAAGAGTGGCACGACGACCTCCTGTTCTCCGCCCGAGTCAACGGGCTGGCGCGCACCGCGCGTGGCATAGGCAACCTTCGCTGTGCAACCGGCAAGCTCACCGACACGACGCGCTAGACCAGCAACGGCGGCGTTGGCACGCTCATCGGAGGAGCCGACAGAATAGAGCACAACGGTATCTGTTCCCTCTGGAACTCGCTCTGCCAGCAGACGCGCCATGTCCTCACCGGTACCGAGTCCACGGGCTTGGTGAAGGCGCACTCCAGATGCCGCAGAAGCCTGGGCCACAGCTTCAGGAACGTCGATGCGCTGGTGGTAGCCCTCGGTAAAGAGCAATGGCACAACGACCGCCTCGCGTATTCCTTGCGCTGCTAGGCAGCGCGCCGCCTCATCAAGTGGCGGGTTATTGAATTCTAAGTGTGCGGCGGTGGCCGGCACACCGGCCAATTCGCCAGCGGCGTGGGTCAGGGCCATAACGTTCGCTGCAGCCTCAGGGTGGCGTGAGCCGTGTGACAAGGTTAGTAATGCCGTGGTAGCGGTCGGGGCGGTCATGGTGGGTTTCCTTAATTCTGAGTTTTCGCGGTGGAATGGCCGCGGCGAGCGAGAGAGCGCTGCAGCGCCTCCGCGGAGGAGACCGCCGGCGCGGGCGCTACGGGGGCATCGTCTTGGCCGTGGAAGCGTACAGAAAAGATGCGGAGGCACTCTTCGCACTTCCAGGCAAAATCATCTTCCTCATCTGGGAAAAGGTTTGTCCCAGCGCAATAAGGGCAAAAGGCTGGGTGATTGCGGTTGGGGTTAGGTTGACGGCGAAAATTCACTGCAGGTCCTCCTCGTCCGCGCGCAAGACCCAGTGGCGGAACTGTTCGCCGTCTTCGCGCTGTTCCTTGTACTTGTTGACCAAGCGAATGACATAGTCCGGAACCTCATCCGCCACCACCTTGTGCCCACGCAGCTTTCTGCCCCAGTCCGGAGATAGCCCGAGGGCGCCGCCAAGGTGGACCTGGAAACCTTCAACGCGGTTGCCATCGGCATCCGTCACGATCTGTCCCTTGAGCCCGATATCCGCTACCTGCGAACGCGCACAGGCGTTGGGGCAGCCGTTGAGGGCAACAGACAGCGGGACGTCGAGGTCACCGAGGGCATCTTCCAAGATGTCGACGAGCTCGATGGCGCGGGCCTTGGTGGTCACGTGCGCGAGCTTACAAAACTCCAGACCGGTGCAGGAGATGACGCCGCGGCGGAACTCCGAGGGCTGGGAGTATAGGCCCGTCTCATCCAAGGCGCGTGACAGCGCGGGAATGTCCTCTTCTTCCACGTCGAGGAAAAGCAGCTCCTTCATCGGTGTCGTGCGAATGCGGCTGATGCCGAATTTCTCGGCCACGTCGGCGATGGCAATGAGCTGCTCGCCAGTGGCATGCCCCACGGTGGGTTTCACGCCGACGTAGAACTTGCCGTCCTGCTGGCGGTGCACGCCCACGTGATCGCGGTTGCCGGGGGCGACGGGGAGCGGGAGGCCATCGAGAAGCGGCGCGTCGAGGTATTCCTCCTCCAGTACCTTGCGGAACTTCTCAATGCCCCACTGCGCCACCAGGAACTTCAGACGCGCGCGGTTGCGGTTGCGACGGAAGCCATAGTCGCGGAAGATGCGCGCCACACCGGCCCACACCTCCGGCACGCGCTCGAGCGGAATCCACGCGCCGAGGGATTGCGAGAGCATCGGGTTCGTGGACAGTCCTCCGCCCACGAAGCAATCGAAGCCCGGGCCGTACTCCGGATGCTGCGTACCCACAAAGGCAACGTCCTGGATCTCGTGGGTCACGTCCTGACGAACGTTGCCGGAGATGGCGGACTTGAATTTACGCGGAAGGTTATGGAATTCATCGCGCAGGAGGTAGTCATTCTTAATCTCCTCGATGGCTGGGGTGGCGTCGATAATTTCGTCGGCAGCCACCCCCGCTACCGGTGAGCCAAGAATGACGCGGGGCACGTCGCCGCAGCCCAACAAGGTATCCAGCCCCACAGAGCGCAGTTTCTCCCAGATGGCGGGGACATCTTCAATCTGAATCCAATGCAGCTGGATGTTCTGGCGGTCCGTAAAGTCCGCGGTGGAGCGCGCATAATCGCGCGAAATCTCTCCCACCGCCCGCAGCTTGGCGGGATCCGCGCGGCCGCCGTCGAAGCGCACGCGCATCATGAAGTACTCGTCCTGTAGCTCGGCGTTGCTGAGCTTGGATGTCATCTCCCCGCCTAGGTTCTGGTTGCGCTGGGTATATAGACCCAACCACTTGAAACGTGGGGCAAGGTCCTCTGCGGGAATCGAGGAAAATCCTTGCTTGGAGTAGATATCGATAACGCGCTGACGCACTGCTAGGGCGTCGTCGGCCTGCTTGATTTCCTCGTCGGAGTTCAGCGGCGCGGTGCCGTCAATCTTCCACTGGCCTTCCGGTTTCTTCGCACGTGGCTTTCGCTGTGTGGCGGTGGTCATAATTTGCTGCCTTTCGTCGGTTAGTGAAAACCTACCGGTCTAGCAATAACAGACAAAGCGGTCTTTTTTATTTTCTCCCGAATATGCAAAGCACGCTGGGTTTATGCCACAATGTTCTCCGAATGTAATTAGGCCCAGTTGCCCTACAGCAGACAAGCCGGTTCAATGAAACCCACGCTTGTTTAGACCTAAGCTTTCGTTAGTTACTACAACATTCCGAAAGGCCATCATGACCCAGCAGCCCCTGAAAGTAGCCGTCATCGGCGCCGGCCCAGCCGGCATCTACGCCTCCGACATCCTGGTGAAGAAAACCGGCGGCAACGTTCAGATCGATCTCATCGAGCAGATGCCCGCCCCCTTCGGGCTCATCCGCTACGGCGTGGCTCCGGACCACCCGCGCATTAAGGGAATCGTTAACTCCCTGCACCGAGTGCTCGACACCGAACAGATCCGCCTTCTGTCCAACATCAACGTGGGCCGCGATGTCACCGTCTCCGAACTCGAGGAGTACTACGACGCCATCGTCTTCGCCACCGGCGCCGTCGGCGACTTGGGCATGCAGATCCCCGGCTCCGATCTCGAGGGCGTCCACGGCGCCGGCGAATTCGTTGGCTTCTACGACGGCAACCCACGCTTCGAGCGCTCCTGGGATCTCTCCGCTACCGACGTCGCCGTGATCGGCGTGGGCAACGTGGGCCTCGACGTCGCCCGCATCCTGGCCAAGACCGGCGATGAGCTCAAGGAATCCACCGAGATTCCCGACAACGTCTATGAGTCCCTGGCCAAGAACCAGGCCACCACCGTCCGCGTCTTCGGCCGCCGCGGCCCGGCGCAGGCCAAGTTCACCCCGCTGGAGCTCAAGGAGCTCGACCACTCCCCGACCATCAACGTGGTGGTGGACCCGGAGGATATCGACTACGACGAAGCCTCCCTCAAGGCCCGCGAAGAGGCCAAGTCCTGCGACCTGGTGTGCCAGACTCTGGAAGGCTACGCCATCCGTGAGCCGAAGGATGCCCCGCACACCCTACAGATCCACCTCTTCGAGCAGCCGGTGGAGTTCATCGGTGAAAACGGCAAGGTTACCGCTGTGAAGACCGAGCGCACCGCACTCAACGGCGATGGTTCTGTCTCCGGCACCGGCAAGTTCACCGAGTGGCCGGTACAGGCCGTGTACCTGGCCGTGGGCTACCGCTCCGATGCCATCGAGGGCGTTCCCTTCAATAAGCAGAAGAACGTCATCAACAACGACGGCGGCCACGTGGTTGACCTCGACGGCGATATCGTCCCGGGCCTCTACACCACCGGCTGGATCAAGCGCGGCCCGGTGGGGCTCATCGGCAACACCAAGTCCGATGCCACGGAGACCATCGGCATGCTGCTTGCCGACGCCGAAGCAGGCAACCTCTCCCACTCCCGTGACGAGGACATCGTCGAGCTCTTCAAGTCCAAGGGCCTGGAGCACCTGACCTGGGAGGGCTGGAAGAAGCTTGACGCCGCCGAGCGCGCCCTGGGTGAGGCCGAGGGCCGCGAGCGCAAGAAGTTTGTCGAGTGGGAAGAGATGGTCAACCACTCGCGCGACTAAGCCGGCTCGTCCCAATTAAAACTGCCCTATCTGACGAAGTTATCGCTCCCGCCGCAATGAACGCGGGGAAAATCGTCAGATAGGGCAGTTTTCGTCTCAAGGCTCGAGGCCTTCGTGTGAAGGCACGTGCCTTCACACGCTAGGCGCGGATGATGCCGAGGACCTCGTCGACGATGGCCTGCACCTCGTCTTCAGTCTTAGCCTCAACGTTGAGGCGCAGCAGCGGCTCGGTGTTGGAGGCGCGGACGTTGAACCAGGCCTCGGTGCCCTTCAACTGTACGGTCACGCCATCGAGCTCGTCGACGGACTCAATCTTGTCCGCCAGCTCATCCAGCACGCGCTGGGTCGTTGCCTTCTGATCCTCCACGGTGGAGTTAATCTCTCCCGAGGCTTCGTAGCGCGAATACTGGGCCATCAGCTCGCTCAGCGGCTTGTCCTGCTCACCCAGGGCTGCCAGCACGTGCATGGCCGCGAGCATGCCGGAGTCCGCATTCCAGAATTCCTGGAAGTAGTAGTGAGCGGAGTGCTCACCACCAAAGACCGCCTTCTCCTTGGCCATCTGGGCCTTAATGAAGGAGTGGCCCACGCGGGTGCGCACGGCCTTGCCGCCCTTCTCCGCGATGAGCTCCGGAACCGTCTTCGACGTAATCAGGTTGTGGATGACCGTGGAGCCTGGGAACTTGTCCAAGTAGCGCTCCGCCACCAGTGCACAAATAGCAGACGGCGGCACCGGCTGGCCCTTCTCATCCACCACGAAGCAGCGATCCGCATCGCCATCAAAAGCCAGGCCGATATCCGCCTTCTGCTCAACGGTGAACTTCTGCAGGTCCACCAGGTTCTTCGGATCTAGCGGGTTCGCCTCGTGGTTGGGGAAGGTGCCGTCCAGCTCGAAGTAGAGGTCACGCACGTCGAAAGGCAGCCCCTCAAAGACCGCCGGGACGGTGTGTCCACCCATGCCGTTCGCTGCGTCGACAGCCACGACCAGTGGGCGGGAGTTCTCCAGCGGCACCAAGCCGCGAAGGAATGCCGCGTAGTCCGGCAGAACCTCACGCTCAGTGACGGTGCCCGGCTCGCCGTCGAAGGCCGGGATGCCGTCGATCAGCATGTCCTTGATCTGCTCCAGACCTGTCTCCTGGCCCACCGGAACAGCACCCGCGCGGCACAGCTTGATGCCGTTGTACTTCGCCGGGTTGTGGGAGGCGGTAAACATAGCGCCCGCGCAGTTCAGGTGGCCGGCGGCAAAGTACAGCTCATCGGTAGACGTCAGACCGAGATGGATAACATCGAGGCCCTGCGCAGCAGCGCCCTCCGCGAAAGCAGCGGCCAGCTGCGGGGAGGAAGGACGCATGTCATGGCCCACCGCCACGGTGCTCTCCCCTTCCCCACGGAGAATCGCGGCAAAGGCCGCACCAGTATCACGCACGAGGTTCTCATCGATGTCCTCGCCCACGACACCACGGACGTCATAGGCCTTGATCACTGCATTGAGCTGTTCACGAGTTCGCATAGCCCACAAGCATACCCCCGTCGGACGCGGTGATCTGCGTCCGACGGGCTAGAAAGCGCCCGAATGGCTACTCTGCGTCCGGCACCACAGTCAGGTGAGCGCGGCGGCGCTGGCGGGCATCGTGCACTCGGCGGGTGCGGAACACAGGGTGGTTGGAGTTACGCGGATCGGCGCCGTCGAAGGTGGCGGAATAGTCAATGGGATCGGCACCGGAACCAGCAGTGGAATCATCCACCAAGCCTGTGGTCACGCGCCCGGCCTCGCGGACCGCTTCGGCGAGCGCGGTGAGGTCATCATCCTCATCGAGTTCGATGCGGTCAACGCGCACCATCTCCCAACCTTGCGGGGCGGTGATGCGGGCGCTGTGCTTTTCGCACAGGTCCCAGGCGTGGGGATCGGTTTCTTCAGACAGTGGGCCCACGACGGCGGTTTGCTGCGCGTAGGCATAGGTCAACGTCGCCACGGCGGGACGGCCGCAGCCGGGGCGGGAGCAATGGCGAGAGCTATTCACGGGCCCAAGTCTAAACCCTAACTTGAGATTTAGATAGTCCAGCGCGGCGCGTCTCGCCGCAAGCCCTGTTCCGGGCGGCTTAAACTAAGCCGCATGAGCACGCCCCGCCCGCATATTCGCCCGGCCCGCCACCGCCATGGCCGCGGTGCACGCGGACCCCTGCTCCCCCACAACACACCGCGCTATCGCAGCAGCGCTGAGCGCTTCGACATGGCCGTGCTGGAGGCCTACGCACCCATCCACAATGCTTTCGCGGAACAGCTCACCGGGCTCGATCTCGCGGTCGATACCGTGCCCCGAATGCGCCTATCCGTGGATATGACCGTGATGCCGGATGAAATCATCGCCGATGGCCCGGTTCCGCTCGGACGCATTGTCCCCGCAGGGGTCGATTCCGATGGGCAGCCCACACGCGCACGGTTGGTCATCTTCCGCATGCCCGTGGAGGAGCGTGTGCATTCTGCCCAGGAGCGCGAAGAACTACTGTCCACAGTGCTCACCGCGCTGGTGGCACATTATCTCAATGTCGATCCAGGAGATATTGATCCGCGCTTTACCTGGTAAAACCACTATTCCCCCTTACTGTTGAACTCTAAGCCCAACAACAAAGGGGAAGTAAGGTTGTTCGCTCGCGGTTGCGCTACGCTCTAACCAATTTCACGCTTGAGGCGGCGACGCTCACGGTCTGACAGTCCACCCCAGATTCCGAAGCGCTCATCATGCTCCAGGGCATACTCGAGGCATTCATCACGCACCGCACAGGCCTGGCAGATACGCTTAGCCTCGCGGGTAGATCCTCCCTTTTCAGGAAAGAATGCTTCCGGGTCCGTTTGGGCGCACAGCGCCTGGTCTTGCCACTCCTGCTCGACGGCACCAAAGAGTTCATCGAGCGACATCTCTGCAGCAGCACCGCCACGGAGAATAGCGCCGTTATTCGTTGTATTGTCCACGCTGCTTCCTTTCTCCGAGGTCGTTTCTCTCTTAATTCGGTGGCACCGACCCTACACCGAAAAGATTTTTCGGTGCCGCGCCCGCCGTGCCGTTTATTACACTGATGTCATTTCACACCGAATCACTAAATATCGTCAACCTGTCGCGGAAGATTTTTGCGCAGCTCCAGCGAAAACGCTGTACAGAGTCCCCAACTTTCACATCAGTCACAGATCTCCTAGTCGGGGGGTAATCGTCGGGGGTACTACATGTAGTGCCCTCCCCCTATCCTGTGAACAATTCCAAGGTTTCTTCGGCGTGTCGCCACCCAGTCCGGCAAAACACATGGATCCCATTCGCACCACGAAAACCACGAGTCACGGCCATGCGTATCGCTTAGCCTTCGGCGCCGTTACTAAACACAAGAAAAGGAAAGCGCCGAGAGACACCCCCTGCTCTCCGCGCTTTCCTATCGCTTTATTCCACTGCGCGGCAGCACTTAGGCGTCGGAACTAAAACGCACGCCCGCGTCCGGAATGCTCACACCAGGGAAGACGCGCATGCCGCCCTGCAGTTCGCAGCGCGCGCCAATAGTGGCGCCTTCACCGATAACGCAGCCATCGATGTGCGCGTTGGCGCCAATGTGCGCACCCGAGGCAATGATGGAATTGTTGATGATGGCACCCGGCTCAATGGTCACGCCATCAAAGACCACCGTGCCATCCAAACGCGAACCCGCCCCAATGACGGAACCGCGGCCCACCGCCGTACCAGACAGAAGGAGCACGCCACCGGCAATACCCGCGGACTCATCCACCACGGACTCACCCGTGCGGCCCACCAACAACGGCGAATGCGCAATACCGCGCACCAGATCAGAGGAACCGCGGACGAAATCATCCGGACGGCCCATATCGCGCCAGTAGGAGTTGTCCACGTGTCCGACCACAAGGCGGCCCGACTCCAACAGCTGCGGGAAGGTTTCGCGCTCGACAGAAACCACGCGGCCTGCCGGGATGGTCTCGATAACATCCTTCTTGAACACGTAGCAGCCAGCATTAATCTGGTTCGTCGGCGGATCCTCAGTCTTCTCCAAAAAGGCCGTCACCCGGCCCTCAGAATCCGTCGGAACACAACCAAAAGCGCGAGGATCAGCAACGTTGAGCAGGTGCATCGTCACATCCGCATCCTTGGAGTGATGCGTATCGAGGATGCCGTTCAGATCCATTCCGGACAAAACGTCACCGTTGAACACCATGACCGTATCCTGGCGCAACTTGTCATAGACATTGCGGATACCGCCACCAGTGCCCAGAGCGGTCTCCTCCACCACGTACTCAATCTCCAAGCCCAACTCGGAGCCGTCCCCGAAGTACTCCTCAAAGACCTCCGCCTTATAGGAAGTAGAAAGCACCACGTGCTCGATTCCTGCTTCCTTGATACGAGCAAGCAAGTGCTGAAGGAATGGGTAGTTGGCCGTGGGCAACATCGGCTTCGGCGTGCCAATCGTCAGCGGGCGCAGACGGGTGCCGCGACCTCCCACCAGAATGACGGCATCGGCCGTCGATCCCCACTGGGGCGCTGATTCAGTCATATCGTTCCTTAATCTCTTTTCAGATAAGCCACCGTTAGTGTATAAGCGCCCCAGCCCTAGGAGCCGTCGCGGCACGCGCTTAAAACCAGCCCGCGCACCCGCAACCCCAGCCACAAAGCCGCGCGCAGTGGCGCTTGGTACCAGTACGGGTGCCTATCCGCTTGGAAGCGATAGGCGGAGTCATGGTGGGCACGCAGCATCGCGCCGCGATGGGCCTGCGTCGAATGGCCCTTGGCGTGGGTAATCACCGCCGTGGGGCAGAAGATATTGCGCCAGCCGGCGCGGACAAAGCGGTCACCTAAGTCCACGTCCTCCAAATACATGAAGTAACGCTCATCAAAGCCGCCAATCTGCTCAAAAGCCTCCCAGCGCACCAACAGACAGGAGCCGGATAGCCAGCCGGCCGGGCGCTCGCTGTCCATGTCGGCATCATCGCGGTAGGCGCGCGACCACGGATTGGAAGGCCAGATTGTGCCAAAGAGCGCATGGCCAACACCCGTCAGCAACGTCGGCACCGCGCGAGCAGAGGGATAGTTGCTACCATCCGGCTCCACGATGCGCGGCCCCACCGCCGCGGCATCTGGGTGGCGGCGCGCACACGCGATCAGCTCATCCAGAGAACCTTCGCTAAACGTCACGTCCGGGTTAGCAATGAGAAAGAACTCTTCATCGACGCCCTTCGCCCGAGCGAAACGCGCGCCGGCATTCATTCCGGCGCCATAACCGAGGTTTCCCCCGGTATCGAGGAATTCCACGTCCGCGTGCTCCCGCGCGGCAGCTTCCGGCACCCCATCGGTCGAGCCGTTATCGGCGAGGATGGTGAGGGTTGGACGGGACGTCGCCAAGCGCAGCGAGGACAAGAAATCGCTGAGGTAACGGCCAGGAGAAAAGGTCACGGTGACCACGGCCAGGGGTTTCTGTATATTCTTCACGATAAATTTGAGCGTACCCAACGCCAGTGCGCGCACGCGCCCGCGACACTGCTTCACGTTTTTGCAGCGAGCTCACCTAAACTAGTCCCGTGACTTCCCCGAACTCCCCGCGCGCCGCCCGCCATATCCAGGCCGCGCCCTCGCAGTCCGCGCCCACCGCCCAACGAGGATCGACGCCGGTGAAAGCCGTCGTCGCGTTCCTGTCTGCTGTCGTCCTGGTGCTCTCCGGCGTGGGCTACTTCACCGTGGGAAAGCTGGGAAATGATATTTCCTCCGCCTCCAACCTGGCGCTGGGTAACCAGGGTGGTTTCAAGGACAGCAGTCTCGATGGCGCGGTCGATATCTTGCTCGTGGGCAAGGACTCCCGCACCGATGCCAAGGGGAATCCGCTTTCCGAACAGGAGCTGGCAGACCTGCATGCCGGCGTGGACGAAGGTGAAGAAAACACGGACACCATCATGGTGATCCGTATTCCCAACGATGGCTCGCGCGCCACGGCAGTATCCATTCCGCGCGATACCTATGTCCACGACGAAGACTTCGGAAACACGAAGATCAACGCAGTCTTTGCGCAACACAAGGTAGCCAAGATGGAGGAGCTGCAGCAGGACAACGCGGAGGCTGAAGCAGCGGGCAAAAAGGCACCTCATACGGACAAGGAGATTGAGAAGGAAAGCACGGAGGCCGGCCGTTCTGGCCTCATTTCGATGGTGCACCAACTCACTGATGTCAGCGTTGATCACTACGCAGAAGTGGGATTGCTAGGCTTCGTGCTGCTTACCGACGCCGTCGGGGGCGTCGACGTCTGCCTCAACGACGCCGTCGATGATCCGATGTCGGGCGCCAAGTTCCCGGCCGGGCGCCAAACCTTGAAGGGTTCCGAGGGCCTCTCCTTCGTGCGCCAGCGCTATGATCTTCCGCGCGGTGACCTTGACCGCATCGTGCGCCAGCAGGCCTACATGGCATCGCTGACCTCGAAGGTGCTGGACTCGGGCACGCTGACCTCCCCTGGCAAACTCAACAAGATTGCCGATGCCGTGGAGCGCTCCGTGGTCATCGATGACGGTTGGGACATCATGGGCTTCGTCACCCAGCTGGCCGGGCTGGCCGGCGGCAACGTGACCTTTACGACGATCCCGGTGACCTCAATTACCGGCGTGGGTGACTATGGCGAATCGGTGGTGACCATCGATACCGCAGAGGTCCACCGCTTCATGGAAGATTTGGCCAAGTCCCAAGAAGAAGCCGAGGAAGAAGAAAAGTCTGAGAATGCCGCCTCGGACGAGGGCGGCGACAACGGCGAGAAGCCCGTGGCTGAAAACCTCAACCTGCACGTCTTGAACGCCGGCAACGTCGACGGAATGGCCGGCGGAATCGGCGCGTGGCTGAAGAACGTGGGCTACACAGTTGAGCGCACGGCCAATGCGCAGTCGGGCCTGTATACCGAGTCCCAGATTGTGGCCGCGGATGCTAACGATGAGCGCGCCCGGGCCCTGGCTGAGCAGCTCGGCGGACTGCCAGTCACGGCCAACGAAGAGCTCGAGCCGGATACCTTCATCGTGGTGGCTACTGATGATTACTCCGGCCCGAAGGATGACTCCGCGCAGGAAGAAGAGGCTGCTGCGGAGCCCAGCCAGGGTGGCGACACTCAGCAGGTTGGTACCCCGGGCGATGATTTCGGTACCGCGGAGGTTTCGCCTGAGATCGACGCTGGCGGCGATGGCCCGCGCTGCGTGAACTAGTCTGCTGCGAGGTGAACTCGCAGTAGACTCAAGGGCCTAGTCACCGGTCGTTCGTGGCGGGCTGAGCGCCTGCCACCTACGATGGGCGGACATGGAACTCCTACAGCATCTCCTGTCCGCCGATGCCTCTGCTCCCCGGCTCAGTGTTTATAACGAAACTGACGGCACCCGCATGGACTTCTCGGCGCAAACGCTGGAGAACTGGACCTCCAAGATTGCCAACATGCTGTTGGAAGAGCTCGACCTCGAACCAGACACGGATTCTCGCATCCTCATTGACCTTCCGGTGTCCTGGCAGGCTGCCGTCATTGCGCTTGGGGCGCTCGCCGCCGGAGTCCCCTTCGACATTAAGAATGGTGCGGTTGCTACAGAACCGCACGCCGACGATATCGCCGTGGTTTTCACCTCCCCGGAGACCTATCTCAAGGCTGCGGCGGGCGCCGACTCTGCGTCAGCCCCACTGGTCGATACGGTGCTAGTCACGCAGGATCCTTTTGGCCGCGGCGTTGTCGAAAGCGGCGGCGAGCTGCCGCTGGGCACCATCGACTTCGGCCCCACCGTGCGCTTCTATGGTGATCACTTCTATGGCACCACGACCCCACTGCCGGAGCTTTTCCCCACGGATTTGGGCGCTGAGCGCGTGCTTTCACAGGGCTGGACGGACACCGCTTCCTTCCAGCGTGCAGTGCTCGAACCGCTGGCCGCGGGCGGCTCCGCCGTCATCGTGGCGGGCCTGTGCTCAGCCGACCGTTTGCAGGAAATCGCAGACAACGAGAAGGTCACCGTCCGCTCCTAAAAGCCTTCATGAGATAGTAGAGCAATGTTCAGCTGGCTCTACATCTTTATCGGCGTGCTCATCCTCGTGGGGACAATCTGCCAGGGCACCATCGGATTTGGGCTGGGCACCATCGCCACCCCCATCTTGGCGCTGATCAAACCGGAGCTGGTTCCCACGCTCATTCTCTTGCTGGCCTTCGTCATTTCCACCACGACGATGCTCAAAGCGCGCTCGGCGGTGTCCTGGGACATCGTGGCCATCTCCTCCATCGCGCGAATACCCGGATCCCTGCTCGGCGCGTGGGCCATTGCTTCCCTCTCCCACCGCGGGCTCTCCCTATTCATCGGCTGCGCGGTCATCTTTGCCATGACTTTGTCCAGCCTCGGCTGGTCCCCCAAGCGCACCACCACCAACATTGCGGTGGCAGGCGTTGCCTCTGGGTTCCTGGGAACATCCACCTCCATCGGCGGCCCGCCCATGGCGCTGGTACTCAAGGGCTATGACCCAGCCCGCATACGCGGCACCCTGTCGGGTACCTTCATCATCGGCTGCACCATCTCGCTGGCGATCTTGGGCTTAAGCGGGCAAATCACCAGCCTGCAGCTCACCGCTGCCGCGGCTTACCTGCCGGTAGCCATCGTGGGCCTCATCGCCGCCAGCTACCTCAACCGTTTCATCAACGCCAAGGTGCTCAACCGCATCGTCCTCGTCGGGGCTATCAGCGCGGCCCTGGCGCTCATCGTTGAGGGGCTGGTTGCTGCCTAGCGTCAGCCGTATGCTGCCGGGCACAACTGCCAGGAACATGCCCCACACTGCCCGTCCTGCCAAAGTTTTCGCCTCTGACTCAAGATCTGGCAATAACTTCGTCACCTAGGGCAGTCGGGTGGCTCCGGGAAGTCGGGCGGTTCTGGATAGTCGGGTGGTTCCGGCGGCACAGGCGGCACATACCCCAAGTGCTCGCTGTATTCCCACGGTTTCGGCTTAGGCGGCAACACTCCCTCGTGCCAGAAACCGATGAACTTGAAGTAACGCTTCTCAAAGTCCGGATTCCTGGCATTAGCTATCTGGTCAATGACATAGTCCAGATGATGCGCCACGCAATGACCTGTATAGCGCAGCGTTAGCCACCCAATCAGTGCGCCCTCATTGTTCTTCCAATGGTCCCGCAACCATGACTCTTGCTGGGAATGGAATTTCATCCCGTTGATTTCTACCGCAACTTTGAGCTCTGGGAGCACGATGTCCCAGGTGTAGTGGCCGATAACAACGTTGCACTCGACCTTGAGCCCACGCCTTTTCAGCCCCTTGGCTACTTTCACCTCCGCACCAGAATCCGTGAACAACGCGGCCTGCTCTAGCATTCGTTGGCTTGCAACAGGGGTGACATTGAGTGCTTCGCGGTGACTATCCAGTCGGGCGCGTCCGGCCTTCGAGGAGTAGATGGACTCAAACACGCGAATCCCCAGTTCAAGACTAACAGATTTCATGGCGACAAGAGGATTAAGGACCCGGATCCCAGACGAGGTAACGAAACTCTCGACGCTCACCCGCGAGTGCACATAAAAGGTTGATGTCGGCATTCTCTCCACACTGGCGAGCCGCAGTGGAAAAGTCACGGTCTCGCCAAGAAGCACCTGGGCAGCCGTTGTTCCTGTCGCCTTAAGGAATGGCCTGTGCTCCTGTAATAGCTTTAATAGTTCTAATGGCTCGGGCCTGCCCCAGACATAAAGCCCCTTGGCAAGTCGCGTAATCTCTCCTCGGCGCACGCGAGTTGCAAGCGCACCTTTAGATAGGCCGCACACAATGCCATGTTTCATGTCATTCCCCCCGGAAAGTTAGGCTCCAAGGTAACACGGCACGCCGCTGTGTGCTGCGCAACCGCCCTACTCGCCAAAGTTATTGTCTCCGCCTCAAGATCTGGCCAGATCTTTGGCAACTGGGGCAGTTTTGTCGACTGCGAAACTAGGCGCGCGAAGCGCCCAGCGCCAAGAAAACGCCCTAGCGAAGCGACCCCTCAATAAAACTGCGGAACCGTTGGGCAATCTGCGCAATCTCTTCCCCCGCATAGTGTCCCGGGGACCAGGCCGCGACCAGCGGTACCCCTGCCAGAGCGCGCTCACCATCGACCACGTCGAAGCCCACCAGCCGCACTGGTTGCAGCTCCGTCATGAGCGCTACGGCTCGCCCAGCACGCGCCAAGGCGCATAACGTTGCCGTATCATCGCACTCCACGTGCGAGCCTAAGGCGTAGCCAGCCGTGCCCACGAAGGAATCCACCACCCCGCGAGACACACTTCGCCGCGAGGGCAGCGCCACATTTTCCTGCAATAACCGTTTAACCTCCACGCTGGTCGAACCCGCACACTCCAGTGCTAAGGGATGCGTCGGCGGCACCCAGGCACGCACCGGAATCGTGCCCAAAGCCAGCGAGGCCACGTCATTGCCTGGCGGAATGGTAGCAATCACCACGTCGGCGGCGCCTTCCAGCGCGTCGAAAACGTCATAGTGCGTGACCGGGGTCGTGGTGAGCAGAGGGATAGTTGAGCCAGCGGCCTCAATAAAAGGGGCAAGTAGCGTCGAAATCGTCGTTGGCGTAGCCGCCACACGCAACGCCGGGACACTGCCCGCCCGAAGTGCCTCCACCGCCTGCCCGGCGCGCGCGGATTCCGCGAGGAGGCGGCGGCAAGTCGGGATGAGGGCATGCGCCGCATCGCTGAGCGCTAGCGAGGAACCAGCCCGCACGAAGAGCTCCAGGTCCAGTTCTTTCTCAAAGCGCCTAAGCTGCCGACTCAGCGCCGGCTGAGTTATTCCAAGGCGTTCCGCAGCAGCAGTCACCGTGCCGGAATCCACAACCGCAAGGAAATATTTGGCCTTCACCATGTCCATTTCCCTACTTTTACCACCAACCATGCCCTGAGGGTTTGGCTTTCCAGCTTTTTAGACATTAGACAACATGACATCACCAAAGAATAATGAGACCACCAACACAACTACTTCAGGGAGGTTTCCATGTCACACGTCGGCGCCGCCATTGCCGAATCCCTCGCCGCGCACAACGTCACCCGCGCATTCCTCGTGCCCGGCGAAAGCTTCCTTCCCGTGCTCGACGGCCTCTACGATTCCCCTGTGAAGGCCATCGTCACCCGGCACGAAGGCGGTGCCACCTACATGGCTGAAGCCCACGGCAAAGCCACCGGCCAGCCGGGCGTCGCCATGGTCACCCGCGGCCCCGGGGCGGCCAACGCCTACGTGGGTATCCACACCGCTTGGCAGGACGCCACCCCGCTCGTCCTCTTCGTGGGCCTCATCCCCACCGCCGACCGCGACCGCGAGTCCTTCCAGGAATTCGACCCTAAGGCCTGGTTCGGCACCCAGGCCAAGCAGGTCTTTGTCCTCGACGATCCATCGCGCGCCTCCCGCGTTGTGGCCGAGGCATTCTTCCAAGCCCAGCAGGGTCGCCCCGGTCCCGTCATCGTGGGCCTGCCGGAGGATGTTCTCCACCAGGAGTTCACCGGCAGCATCCACCCACCCATCCCGGTATCGGAGGGCGCGCTTTCCGACGATCACCTGGACCTCCTCTCCCGCGAGCTGAGCCACGCAGAGCGTCCACTCATTTTTGCCGGCGGTCCGCGCTGGACCCCGGAGGCCGCAGAGAAGATCACTCGCTTCGCCGAAGAGCACCGCATCCCGATCATTCAAGACTTCCGCGCCGCTGACCGCGTGCCTTTCGACTCCCCCGCCAACGCCGGCTGGCTCGGATATGGCCGTGATCCGCGCGCAGCGCAGCTACTCGAGGACGCCTCCCTGGTCATCGAGGTAGGAGCTGTGCTGGGTGACGTCCCCACCGACGGCTACACCCTGCGCCAGTCTCCGCAGGCACGCAACATCGCGATCAATCCTGATACCAGCCTGCGCGGGCACTCGGTGGCGCTGCTAGAACACATCGTGGCAAGCCCCGTGGCCTTCGCTAACACGCTGGACCGCCTAAACGTCGAGGGCACGGACAAGCGCGGCGAGTGGTTTGATACCGCGCACGCGAACCACCTCGACTTCGCCACCCTCCCCGAGCCAGCGAACTACCGCCCCGGAAAAGACGGCACCGCCCACATGGAGGCCATCCTCGCAGCACTCCACGAGCAGCTGCCGCAGGATCCCATCTACACCTTCGGCGCCGGCAACCACTGCATCTGGGCCCAGCAGTTCCTGCGCTCGCAGGTCTACCCCTCCCAGTTCAGCGTGCGCAACGGGTCGATGGGCTACTCCATCCCGGCCGCGGTAGCCACCAAATTGCAGTTCCCGGAGCGCACCGTCGTCACCATTGCTGGCGACGGCGAATACCTCATGAACGGCCAAGAGCTAGCCACCGCGCTGCAGTACGGCGCGCCCTTCCTCATCATCGTCATGTCCAATGGCGAGTTCGGAACCATCCGCGATCACCAGAAGAAGCACTTCCCCGACCGCGTCTCCGGCACGCAGCTTATAAACCCGGATTTCGCGGCCGTCGCCCGCGGCTTCGGCGCGCATGGCGAGCTCGTCACCGATGACTCGCAGGCACAAGAGGCGGTAGCCCGGGCCTTGCGTGCCATCACCGAGGACGGCGTACCGGCGCTCATCAACGTCATCACCGACCAGGACCACTCCCTGCCCATCGAATAGAGGAGGCTCACCATGAGCTCTGCCAATACTCCACCAACACCATCCACTCCGCCCACCACTGAGCTGAAGGAAGGCGAGCACATTGTGGGCGAGGGGGACGCTGCCAAGCAGCGCCCCGCCGCCTCCACCGCATCGTGGATCATTACGCTCTTCGGCACCGCGGTGGGTGCGGGCATCCTCTTCCTTCCGCTCAATGCGGGCGGTTTCGGTTTCTGGCCGCTCGTCTTCGCTACGGTCTTCATCCTTCCGCTGGTGTATTTTTCACACCGCACCTATGCACGCATCGTTGCGGGCGCACCCAAGGAGGACCATGGCAAGGACATCCTCGAGCTGGTTTCGCAGTACCTGGGCAAAGGCCAAGGAATTGGCTTCGCGGTGCTGTACTGGATCACGGTCTTTTCCACCGTCCTGATCTACGGTGTCTCCATTACCAACGCGGTGGATAGTTTCATCGTCAACCAGCTTGGCGGGCCCTCCATCGACCGCTGGCTACTCGCCACCATCTGCGTCGGAATCATGACCGGCGGTTTCGCCATCGGCCGCAAACCCATGATTTGGCTGGCCCAAGTGCTGGTCTACCCGCTGATTATCGCCCTGGCTATCACCTCCGTCTACCTCATTCCGCGCTGGGACCTGCACAGCTTCATCCATTTCGACGATGGTGCCGATGGCTGGGGCCAGATGCTCAAGGGCATCTTCCTCATCCTTCCGGTGCTGGTCTTCTCCTTCTCCCACATGGCGGCGCTTTCGCAGTTTGCCATCGACATGCAGCCGCAGTACGGCGAGAAGACCGAGAAGCGCGTCTCCCGCACGGAGTTCTACACCGCCATCTTGCTCGTCGTCTTCACCATGTTCTTCGTGTGGTCCTGCGTCCTCGCACTTGGCGCCGACGGCATGAATGAGGCACTCGAGCAAAATATTCCGGTGCTCTCCTACTTCGCTAACGTCACGGGCACTCCGTTCATGGCCTACATGGCCCCCATCGTGGTCATCTGCGCCATCGTTTCCTCCTACTTCGGCCACATGCTCGGTACCGAAGAGGGAACGGAATACCTGCTGAAGAACGCCGCGCCACAGCTGGCGGAAAAGGTCTCGCACCGCACGCTGCTCAACATCATCTATGTCATCGTCTTCGTGTGCACCACGCTAGTTGCCATCTTTAACCCCTCCATTATTTCGATGATTTCCGTGGTCTCCGGTGTCTTCGTGGCGTTCATCGTCTATCTGGTTCCGGTGTACATGTTCAAGAAACTGGACGTGTACAAGCAATTCCGCAATGACCCGTGGAACTACTTCGTCTTCGGCATGGGCCTGCTGATCATGGCCGTGACCATCTGGGACATGATTTAGAAAGGACGTGATTATGCTTCGTAGTGATCTCTCAAGCTTCCCCGAGTACAAGGTGGGCAAGGATTTCCCCAATGCCCTGAAACTTTCCTCCAACGAGGTCCCCTTCCCTCCCGCCGAGGACATCATTGCCGCGGTTGCCGACGCCGCCCGCACCACCAACCGCTACCAACAGCCCGGCAGCTTGGAGCTCACCAATGCCTTGTGCAATTACTTAGATGTTCCGGCGGATAATATCTTCGTCTCTGCGGGTTCCACGCCCATCCTGCAGGCCACCATCTTGGCCTCCTGCCACACCGGCGATGAGGTCATCGTGCCCTGGCGCAGCTTCGAGGCCTATCCCCTGTACGTGCGCATGGCCGGAGCGGAACCAATTCTGGTCCCGCTCACGAAGGATTACCGCGTCGATCTGGAGGCAGTGCTCGATGCACTGACAGACAAGACCAAGCTCATCATCCTGTGCAACCCCAATAACCCGACGGGCACCGTCATCACGCGCGGTGAATTCCGCACTTTCATGGAACGGGTGCCCCAAGACGTCGTCGTACTGCTCGATGAGGCCTATTGGGAGTACAACGACGCCTCCGATACCCCGGATTCGGTGGAGGAATACCAGCGCTATCCCAACCTGCTCGGCGTGCGCACCTTCTCCAAGGCGTGGGGTTTGGCTGGCATGCGCGTGGGCTACGCGGTGGCGGGCGAAGAAATCATCAATGCGCTGCGGCTACTCTCCCTACCGCTGACGGTGACCGCCATGGCAGAAACTGCCGCGGTGGAGGTGCTCAAACGCCACGACGAGCTTGACGACGCCGTCGAGATCACCAAAGCACAACGCGACCGCGTCTGCGCGGAACTGGGAGCCGAGAAGTCCTACGGTAACTTCGTCTGGCTGCCGCGCCCAGATGCCGAAGAGGTGGAAACGAAGATGCTTGATGAAGGCGTGGTCATCCGCCGCTACCTCGATGAGGGCGTGCGCGTGTCCATTACAGACGAAGCCGAGACCACCCAGTTCTTGGAGGCCTGGCGCCGCGCAGGGATTCAGCCTTGGAGAAACTAACCAATTTTCTCCTCTGGGATGTCCGCAAGGAGAGCTTCAAGCCCCAAGCGGAACGGCTCATCTGCATAAGGGTTGCTTTCCTCCGCGCCTTTCTCGGCAGAGGCAGCCGGCAAGAAAGCACCGCGCGCATCGGCTAGTGCCGGTGCGCGAGCTTCGCTATCCATTGGTAGATCAAAAATGTCCTCGGGGGCGTGGACATCGTAGGCGCTGCCGTAGATAAAGGATTCCAGCGCTACGATGCGGGGCATAATGGCCGAATTCGGCAAGCCTGTTTGTTTTAGGACTCGGGCTAGCACCTCGTACATCTCTACTGTGCGGGGCGCGCCGGAAATGGGGGTCAACGCAATAATCCGTACCAGCGGGACATGCCGTGCGCAGACGTCACGGTAGGACGTCGCCCAGCTAACTAGAGCATCACGGGGTGAAATCTTCGGGTCACTCTCAAGCGCGGCATACAAGGAACCACACTCCACCTGCTCCATGACCGCATCTTCAATGAGCGCGAGCAAGTCCTCTTTCCCCGAAAGATGGTTATACAAGGCGCTGGTTCCCACATTTAGTTTGCGTGCGATACACGCCATTGTGAGCTTTTCATAGCCATCCTCCCCCACAATGGTTAGCGCAGCTTTAGCAATTTTTTCACGAGTGACCAGCGCTTTATGGGGCCGTCCTTTGGGTCGATGAGAACTCACAGCGTTTAAACCTTGTCTTGCGTTACGTTCTTTCTGTACAGTGATACGAGACACAAAATGAATGATGTTCATTTTGCCGTATCTGCCCTTCTATCGTCCCATAGGAACGGAGACACCTTCATGACTTCCCCCGTTAATTCCCACAAGGCCGTTATTGAGCGCGATGTCGTTGTCATTGGTGCTGGCCCCGCCGGACTCATGGCTGCCCACACCCTCAAGAAAAAGGGCTTGAGCGTAGCCGTCCTCGAGGCTCGCGAGCGCGTCGGCGGCCGAACCTGGAACGGGAAGGTTAAGGATGCGCAGGGTGTCGAGCACTTCGTCGAGTTAGGCGGCCAATGGATCTCTCCTGACCAGACCCGCCTCATCGAGCTCGTCGACGAACTTGGACTTGAGACCTTCTCCCGGTACCGCGAAGGTAAATCAATCTATGTTTCCCCGGATGGCACCCGCCACGAGTACGAGGGCACCGTATTCCCCGCTGATGAGAAGACCATTGCTGAAATGGATCGTCTCATCAAGATCATGGATGAGCTTGCGGCAGAGATGGACCCAGCAAACCCCTGGTCACACCCTCGCGCGAAAGAGCTCGACTCCATCTCTTTCCGCTCTTGGCTTGAGGAGCTTTCCGACGATACCGAGGCCATCGACAACGTTTCGATTTATGTGGCGTCCGGCATGCTGACCAAGCCTTCCTACACGTTCTCCACTCTTCAAGCAGTGCTCATGGCTTGTTCCGCAGGCTCCTTCAGCAACCTTGTGGATGAGGACTTTATTCTAGATAAGCGCGTCGTCGGCGGTATGCAGTCCGTCTCCTTAACGCTTGCCAAGGGCTTGGGCGACGATGTCCACCTCGGCACACCTGTGCGCGAGCTTCACTGGGCGGAGCCGGATGCATCTACCGCGGACGAACTCAACAACATCAAGGCAGATGTTCGCAACGGTGTCGCGGGAAATGGCGAGGCCGGAAACGTTACCGCCATTTCGGACAAGGTAACCGTCAAGGCGCGTTTCGCTGTCCTTGCTGTTCCGCCAAACCTATACAGCCGCATCTCCTTCGTTCCCCCAATGCCGCGTGACCAGCAGATTGCGCATCAGCACATCTCTATGGGCCTGGTTATCAAGGTGCACGCCATCTATGACACCCCGTTCTGGCGCGAAGAAGGACTCTCCGGCACCGGCTTTGGTGGCGGCCGCCTCGTTCAGGAGATATACGACAACACCAACTACGGCAAGAATTTTGCCGAGTCGACCGCAGATAAAGAAGACACCTACGGCACCCTCGTGGGCTTTGTCTCCGACGTTTATGCAGAGGAGATGTGGCACCTGCCGGCTGAAGAGCGCAAAGAACGCATTCTCGACGCCATGGCAGATTACCTTGGGCCCAAGACCAAGGAGCCCATCGCTTTCTACCTGTCCGATATGGCAGCCGAGGAATGGACCCGTGGCGCCTACGCTACCTCCTACGACCTTGGTGGACTCTCGCGTTGGGGACACCTTCAGAATCAGCCGACTGGTCCTATTTACTACGCATGCTCCGACATCGCTGCGGAAGGTTACCAGCACGTCGACGGCGCAGTACGCCAGGGCGAGATCGCCGCACTGGCTATCGCAGAGCAAGCGGCGAAGGCTTAAACATGGCTCCCGCAAGTTTCCCTCGCCGCAACACTAGTGGTTGTATCCTCGTGGGTTACGTCGCTACCGATTTCGGCAAAGACGCGTTGCGTTTAGGAATTGCTCTCGCAAAAGAGCGCAACGTGCGCCTCGAACTCGTTATGGTAGCCCCCGCTCATAGCTCCTTCTCGGGCGTTTATCCGCACGACCGTGGCTATGACTCCATTGTGGAGGAACAAATCGCTGGATGGCTGGAGGAGGCTCTCGCAGAGGTTCCTGAAGCAATCACTGCAACCGCACGCATCGTGACGGGGGATTCCGAAGCTGCCGCGCTCTGCGAAACTGCAGAGACCCTTGGTGCCGACTTGCTCGTCGTTGGTGCCCGGAAGGGTGGCCTCTTCGGACGTTTCCAGATGGGTTCCGCGGTCAATGCGCTCTTGCACTCTGCCCCCGTTCCTGTCGCGCTCGCGCCGCGCGGATACTCCTACCAAGGCCCTATCACTCGAGTCACGACCTTTTTTGGCCCTCGCCGTGGCACCTCCGACGTCATTGCGATCGGCCTTGATCGTGCACGTCGCCGTGAGATTCCCTTGCGCCTCGTCTCGCTCGTCCTAAGCGGTGAGTCTGACATGCATGGGCTCGGAACCGACGTGCCCAGCGCGCTCAATGCTTATGCCAACCGTAAACTGGCTGACTCCGCTCAGCACATGCTTGACGCCGGGCACGCCACCACCGAGGTGGCGTCTGGCAAAGACGTCAGCACAGCCTTGGAAAAGCTGAGCTGGCAAGACGGGGAAATCGCCGTTGTCGGTTCCTCCCGCATGGCCGTTCCTGGGCGTCTCTTCTTAGGCTCGACTGCGTCTCGAATGCTCCGCTTGATCCCAGTCCCCATGATTGTTGTGCCCGCCGGCTATATGCAGGCCGGCGAAGAGAACAATCTTCTATCGAAAGGTGGTGACAGCTCATGACCACCACGACCCCTTCGACGCCAACCACCCACTCTGTTAAAGAGACAGCATCAGACAAAGGGCTAGCTACGGGCCGCGTCGGATTGCTTGGTGCAGTAGTTATTGGCATCAGTTGCATCGCCCCTACCTATACGCTGACCTCCGGTATTGGCCCAACGATTTCAGCAGTGGGTCAATACGTCCCGGCAGTACTGTTGCTGGGCTTTATCCCCATGCTGCTTGTAGCGTTTGCCTACCGCGAGCTCAACAACGCAGTCCCTGATTCCGGTACTTCCTTCACGTGGGCTACGAAAGCCTTCGGCCCGTGGGCCGGCTGGATGGGAGGATGGGGGCTTATCACCGCCACGATTCTGGTGCTATCAAACCTGGCGGCAGTGGCCGTAGATTTCTTCTACCTGCTTCTTGGCCAGCTCTTCAACAACCCGGCTATTAGTGATCTGACTCGGAACCTGTGGGTCAATATCCCCACTACCTTCGTCTTTATCGCTATCGCGGGCTACATCTCTTATCGCGGACTCGACTCAACGCAAAAGCTGCAGTATGTACTCGTTGCGATTCAGATTGCTGCCATTGTGCTTTTCGACGTCGTTGCAATCCACAACGCCTATAACAACGGCGGATTCGACTTCACACCGATTTCGCTCGAGTGGTTCAACCCGGTTGGCATAGGAAGCTTTTCCCTCATCGCGGCGGGCATTTCACTGTCTATCTTCATGTTCTGGGGATGGGACGTAACCCTCACGATGAACGAGGAAACGAAGAGCCCCGAGAAGACTCCCGGTCGTGCAGCTACGATTACGGTACTCATCATCATCGCGCTGTACATCCTCACCGCGCTGGCAGTTATCTCTTGGGCCGGCACAGGTGACACGGGCCTGGGCGCTGGTAATCCAGAGAACCAGGAATCAATTTTCGCGGTGCTTTCAGAGCCTGTCTTGGGCAAGGCCTCGATTCTAATCTATATCGCGGTCCTGTCCTCTTCCTTCGCCTCCCTGCAGTCCACGATGGTGGGCCCCGCCCGCACCTTGCTGGCTATGGGCTACTACCGCGCATTGCCGCCGGTGTTCGCCAAAATTAGCCCACGCTTCCGTACACCGTCGACGGCCACCATTGCGTCCGCTGCAGCGGCAGCCGTGTTCTACGCGGTAACCCGGCTTATTTCGGAAAACGCGCTATGGGACACCATCGCTACGATGGGCCTCATGGTCTGTTTCTACTATGGAATCACGGCCGTGGCCTGCATCTGGTACTTCCGAACTGAATTGTTTAGCTCGATGCATAACATCGTGTTCAAGTTCCTCTTTCCCACTGTGGGCGGCGGATTCTTGCTCATGATGTTCTTCATCACTGCATTCGATTCCATGGATCCGTCCTACGGATCCGGGTCTGAAATCGGTGGTATCGGCATGGTCTTCATATTGAGCGTCGCTGTCTTAGGGCTCGGCGTATTCATCATGCTGTTCACTCGCTTTGCCCATCCAGGATTCTTCAAGGGCGAAACCCTCACGCGAATTTCCTCGCGCGACGACGACCAGCAACCGCTGGTCTAACTACACACGAGAAAAGGAGTAATCAATGTCCAACACCTATCGCGTACAGAACCCCGTGACCAATGAGGTAGTCGAAACCTTCGATACCGCTACAGACGCTGAAGTCGAAGCAGCACTGGCAAAGTCCGCCGCGGCTTATAAAGACTGGTCTGCACGCCCCATCTCTGAGCGCGCAGAAATCATGACCCGCGTCAGCGAGCTCTTCGAGGAGCGCAAGGAAGAACTAGCCCAGATTGCCGGCGAGGAGATGGGCAAGTTCCACTCCGAGGGCATCGAGGAAGCTGAGTTCTCGTCTGCCATTATCAAGTACTACGCCGATAACGGCGCAGACTTCACCAAGGACCAGGAGATCCCGACTGCTTCCAACGGCACGGCAGTTATTCGCCGCTTGCCTATCGGCCCGTTGCTCGGCATCATGCCGTGGAATTTCCCCTACTATCAGATCGCCCGCTTCGTGGCGCCCAACCTGATGCTGGGCAACACCATCATTCTCAAGGATGCGGAAATCTGTCCGCGCTCAGCCCTTGCCGTTCAGAAAATCATGGATGACGCTGGCGTTCCTGAGGGCGTGTACAACAACGTCTTTGCTTCCCACGACCAGATTTCCACCATCATCGCGGACTCTCGCATCCAAGGTGTATCTCTTACCGGTTCTGAGCGCGCAGGTTCCATCATCGGCGCGCAAGCCGGCGAACACCTCAAGAAGGCAGTTCTCGAGCTCGGCGGCTCTGACCCGTATGTCCTGCTCGATACTGACAACGTCAAGGCAGCTGCGGAGCTGGCATGGGGCACGCGTATGTACAACACCGGACAGGCTTGCAACTCGAACAAGCGCATGATCGTTATGGACGATATCTACGACGAGTTCGTCGCTGAGCTTGAGCGTCTTGCGAACGCAGCCGTTCAGTCCACGCCGGACAACCAACCAGAAGGAGCATACTCTGCTCTTTCGTCCCGCGAAGCAGCAGAAAAGTTGCGTGACCAGCTAGACCGCGCTGTAGCGGCTGGCGCCAACTTGCGCGCCGGAGGTGAGCTGTCTGAGGTAGGTGCCTACGTCTCTCCTGCTGTCATCACCGATATCCCGGTAGGCTCCGACATCTACTACGAGGAGTTCTTCGGCCCGGTCGCCACTGTTTACAAGGTCAGCAGTGATGAAGAGGCCCTCGACTTGGCCAACAACACCCAGTATGGCCTCGGTGGCACTGTCTTCTCCCAAGACACCGAACGCGCCGCTGCCATCTCTCGCCGCTTGGAGTGCGGCATGGCAAATGTCAACACCCCTGCTGGCGAAGGCGAGGAAATGCCTTTCGGCGGCGTGAAGCGCTCTGGCTTCGGCCGTGAGCTGGGCCCCCTTGGCATGGATGAGTTTGTCAATAAGCAGCTCTACTACGTAGAAAAGTAGCCTGAAATAGAGACTAAAAGGCGTTGGACTACCTTTCGGTAATCCAACGCCTTTTTCAATGTCTAGCCACGGAAACATCGGGCGGAAACTTTTCTGCTTTTACATACAAAGGAAAACCACCCACTCCACCTTATCCCTACGTCATCCTCTGATATCACAAATCAGACGAAACGGACATCACATAAAGCCATTCCCACAACATCGACCATCATAGTATTTGCATGTAAAACAATATCCGATCGCAACATGTCGACCCTGCCACCTCAAGCAACACACGATTATATCGTTCAACAAAATATTGTCACGCCGCGACAAAACACCCAATAAAAGGGGTGCCACATCCATTTTCAACCAATTGACAAAGTCTATCGTACCGGTAATTAAACCCTCTAGACACAGGTCGGATCGAAAAAACATTCACTTTCCAAAACATGCAAAATATACCTTCAGAAAGAAGGCTACCTATTACTGTAATAGCACTCAGAAACGTCTCCTAAATCACATTTTTTCAGGTACTGTTTCCTTCAACACCAGCCTGAAAGAAAGGATCGCAAATGAGCGCTAAAAAGCACAATAAAACCTCTGTGGGGTACCTCTGGGATACGCTCTACGGGTGGCATGACACCGGCACGGGAGGAAATACACCAGCCAACCCAGCCCTCGGTCTGCAACCGGTAAACCGCCATTTCTCCTCGCCAGAGCCTAAGCGGCGTCTGCATGAGTTGGTGCAAGTCTCCCAACTCCGCAATCACCTCACCACCCTTTCTGCGAAGCCCGCTTTGCGAGAACAACTCGAGCGCATTCACTCCAGCCAGCACATCGATTCCATGCTTGAGCAATCTCAGCTACCTAAAGGTGGTGACTGCGGTGACGGGGGCTCGCCGTTCGGCCAAGGAGGCGCCGACATTGCGATGCTGTCAGCTGGCGGCGCAATTGAAATGACACGGGCTGTACTTGATGGTGAAGTCGACCGCGGATATGCACTCATCAATCCTCCAGGTCACCATGCCGAGAGGAATCGCGGTTTAGGTTTCTGCCTTTTCAACAACGCTTCAGCAGCAGCCTCGTATGCGCTTGAAGAGCGCGGACTTGAACGAGTTGCAATCGTAGATTGGGACGTTCACCACGGCAATGGAACCCAAGACATCTGGTGGGAAGACAACCGCGTTCTTACAGTGTCTATTCACCAAGATAGAAACTTCCCTGTCGACAGTGGCTTCGTCGAAGAAAAAGGCGCCGGAAAGGGCGAGAATTTCAACCTAAATATTCCTCTGCCTCCGGGAAGCGGAGATCTCGTGTACGAAACTGCGCTAGCTGAGATTGTCATTCCAGCACTTGAGGATTTCAAACCAGAATTGATCATCCTAAGCACCGGCTACGACGCTGCGCTGATGGACCCGCTGGGCCGCATGATGGTGACAACCTCTGGGTACTACAACATGACAAAGGCGCTCGCAGCCACGGCAGACACTCTTTCTGAAGGAAACCTTGTCGTGGTTCAAGAAGGAGGATACTGCCAATACTACGTTCCCTTCTGTGGTCTAGCCGTCCTGGAAAGCCTAACTGGTGAAAGCTCTGGTTTTAAGGATGAGTATGCCGACATTGTGGATGGCCAAATCCGAAAGACCTTCACTCAGGAACAAATCGCCTATCTTCAGAAGGCCTATACATCGCACTTTAACGACAGCAGCCCGGCTTTAAACGCTCTCGTTGCAACAACTAACGATGGTGCCGTATGAGCGACCAAATCCGTACACTTAAGACACACAACATCGTCTTCCTTGTAATCGCTGCCGCCGCGCCTTTAACCGTTGTGTCCGCCGGCGTGACAGCGGCTTACGCTACGTCAGGGATGGCAGGAGTTCCACTGGGCTATCTGCTGTGCGGAGCACTCGTTGCTTTCTTTTCGGTTGGCTTCTGCGCTATGGCTAAGCAAATTCCCAATACAGCTGCGTTCTTCTCCTATGTATCAGCTGGCCTTGGGAAAAGTCACGGTTTAGCAGCATCGTCGCTGGCCGTCGTCTCGTACACTGCCATGCAAATCGCTCTATACTGTCTTCTTGGATACACAGCATCCAGCCTTATAGATTCACTTTTCGGCATCTCTATTCACTGGGCAGTATGGTCCTTCATTGCATTAGCTCTGGTGGCATTTCTAGGCATTAAATCTGCCGATGCGACATCGAGGATTCTCGGAGTTCTTCTTCTTCTAGAGTCTTGCGCTATAGCATTCTTCTGCGTTCTCGCAATTCGCAACCCTGTGGACGGCCTTTCAGTTGACACGCTTTCCCCAACAGCACTGATTGGTGCTGGAACAGGCACGCTACTTGCTTTCACCATTGCTGGGTTCATGGGCATTGAGAGCAGCGCTATGTATGCCGAAGAAGCGGTCAATCCAGAGAAAACAATTCCAAAGGCAACCCTCATATCGATCTTGGTTATCTCTGCCTTCTATGGATTTTCATCATGGTCAATCGCCCAAAGCACTGGAGAGTCTCAGGTAGTCAGGGCAGCGCAAGAATCAGGATCAGACCTATTCTTCAATTTTATTGCGAGCCAAGGATACCAATCCATCGTTCCACTAATTCAGCTTCTCTTGGTTACGTCCCTCTTCGCAGCAGTTACTGCCTTCCATAATTCGATATCCCGTTACCTCATGGCTCTAGGACGAGAATGGGTTATTTGGAAGAATCTCGGCGCTGTCAGCGAAAATGGCGCCCCTGTTACGGCGTCCCTTTTCCAATCGTGCTTCGGTTTTATCGCTCTGTCCGCAGCCCTAGTCGCACAGATACTTTCGGGCTATGACGACAGTTTCCCATCAGCAATCGTGTTCTCTTGGATGAGCAATGCTGGCGGTTTCGGACTCGTTTTCTTGCTCTTGATCACTTCAGTATCGGTCTACTTCTATTTCAGAAAGCACACTGGCCTGTACCCCGTCTTCGTCACAAAGATTGCTCCGACCATTGCCATTATCGGATTCGGAACAATGTTCGTCCTAATCTTGGCCAATTTCGAGAATCTCATTGGAGATGCCGAATTATGGTACTTGGTCTTTGTTATTCCAACCATCATCCTCTTGTGTGGTGTAGCTGGTTTTGTCCGGGGCGAGCTGCTCAAGCGGTCTCACCCCCAGATTTACAGCAACATCGGTTCAGGCCACTCGCCCACTGAACATACGGCACAGGGCAAGGAAACCTCTCCTTCGCGGACCACTCCCGTGCCTGCAACAGCAAACGACTAGGCCACTAGTGAGGCTCGTGTGCGGCACACATCCTGCAAGGCAATTACGTCACAAATGCACACAGTCTGCAGCAATGGTTCGACAGGGACGACGAAGGCGGTGATGACGATTCGTACAGTATCGTCATCACCGCCCACTAGGATTTCTAGCCCCCGTCTCGGTTCCAGTTCGTTAGCTCAACGCTCGTCGCTCGCTCTAAGCCCAACCCGCCGGCACTAAACCGAGAATCGAAATGATCGAGTAAATGAAGGCCAGAACGTAGACCACAATGATCGTGCCCTGGATTACCGGGTGTGCGAGTCCGCCCACGTTCCAGCCTGGGTCGCGGTCGCCCTTCTTTCGGGAGGCGTGCAACAGCATCACCGGAATGACGGACATGATGGCGCCCGCGAAACCACCAGCATAGGACAACGCCGCAACGAAGCCGCCGAGACCAGCAATGGAAATCACCAATGGCGGAACAACCGTCAGCGCCACCGCCACGATGCGCTGTCCCTTCACGCCTTCCCAGTGGAAGATGTCCAAGACGTTGCGCATGGTGGTAAAACCAATCGCCAGGAACGAGGTCAACATAGCCGCCAGGGCAAAGATATTGGCCATGTAGTAGGCCACCGGGCCAAGGGCCTCGCCCCACGCGATGGTTACTACTTCGGTGACCTCCATGCCGAGCAGACCCAGGGCAGCAAAAGGAACCAACGCCAGGGTAAAGCCCGTGATGACCATGCCCATAACGATTGCCCGCGCGGTCTGCTGCGGTTTAGCCGGGTCCATGCCTTGCACCAGCTCCGGAACCACGTACTGCGCCAAGAAAGAAAACACCGCCAGGTTCAGAATCGGGACGATGAAGAAGGGGTGAAGAACCAAAAGGTTCTCAATCTTGATTCCCGGGCCTAGGATCGTCCATCCGCACAGGACAGCGATGATGATGGCCATGCCTGCGGTGATGGCTCCTTCAGTCTTACCCGTGGTGTGCAGCCCGCGGTACATCACCCAGGAACCGAACCCAAAGAAGATCAGCGTGCCGAGGAGCGGCGACAACCCGAAAATATTGTTGATCAGGTCGCCCGAACCAGCGGCATAAGCAATGAGCGCGCCGATGCCGTTGACGATGATGGCCACGAAAACCAACCACCGGCCCCATTGCCCCAGGTAATGTTCCGCCAATCCGGAAACCTGTAGCGGCGCCTTGGTGCGCATGGCAGACTCCGCCACGTACAGCATAGAAATGGTCGTCAGCGTACCGGCCACGAGCAAGGCGATAACGAGTGCGAGGAATCCTCCGTTGCGAGCGGCATAAGGAATGGAAAGGACTCCAGCACCGATGTTGGTGCCGAAAATAAGGGCGATGCCCTGCACGAAGGACAGCGCGGGTTTGAATTCCGCCGTGGACTCATCCCTCTGCGGCACGGAAATGTTGTTGGACAAAGACTTCTCCGATAACTAAGGACTAATAAAACAGGAGCTCACCCGGAAAGATCCGGGTGAGCGACAAAATGAACTACTTGTATTCGTTGAACTGCTTCACGACGACCTGCAGCGCTTCACGCCACAAATCTTCCGGAATAGCCAGGGAAGGCAGGAAGCGGATGACGTTGTGGTCGAGGCCGCAGGTCAGCAGCAGGACGCCTTCGGCCTTTGCGGCGTCGGCAATCTTGTGCACCAGCTCGGAGTCCGGCTCACCCTCAGCGGTGACGAATTCGAGGGCAAGCATGGCGCCGCGGCCGCGGAACTCGGCCACGCGCTCATCACCCAGGATGGGCTCCAGCTCTTCGCGGGCAACCTTCTCTAGGTTCTGAGCACGCGCACCGAAGTCCTTCTCTTCGAATTCCTTGAAGGTTGCCAGCGCAGCAGCACAGGCCACCGGGTTGCCGGTGTAGGTGCCGCCCAGGCCACCTGGCTGCGGGGCATCCATAATTTCTGCACGGCCAGTTACCGCAGACAGCGGCATGCCGGAGGCAATACCCTTCGCAATGGTCACCATGTCCGGAACGATGCCCTCATGGTCGGAGGCGAACCAGGTACCGGTGCGCATCATGCCCGCCTGGATCTCGTCGACGATGAAGACCACATCGTTCTCGTTGCACCATTTCTGGATTGCTGCGAGGTAGCCCTCGGCTGGGACGACGAAGCCGCCCTCGCCCTGAATCGGCTCAGCAACAACGCAGGCTAGGTTGGCTGCACCAACTTCCTGCTCAATCATGGTGATGGTCTTCTGGGCTGCCTCGGCGCCGCTCAGGCCGTCACGCAGTGGGTAGGACATCGGGGCGCGGTAGATCTCCGGGGCGAAGGGGCCGAAGCCATTCTTGTAGGGCGACTGCTTGGCGGTCATCGCCATGGTCAAGTTGGTGCGGCCGTGAAAGGCACGGTCCATGACCACGACACCGCGCTTGCCGGTGTAGTTACGGGCAATCTTGACGGCATTCTCCACGGCCTCCGCACCGGAGTTGAACAGCGCGGTCTTCTTCGGGTGATCACCCGGGGTGACCTCGTTGAGCTTTTCCGCCACGGCCACGTAGGACTCGTACGGGGAAATGGTGAAGGAGGTGTGGGTGAAGTGTGCAACAGCATCCTGCACCGCGGCCACGACGGCCGGGTTCGAGGCACCAGCGGAGGTCACGGCGATGCCGGAGGCAAGGTCGATGAAGCGGTTGCCGTCGGCGTCGGCAAGAATGCCGCCATCCGCATCCACCACGTAGCCCGGAAGCGAGGGCGCCATGCCCGCGGGGAGGGCATTCTTGCGACGCTCATCCAAGGCGGCGCTCTTCGGGCCCGGGACCTGCTGGCCCAGGTGGCGGGACTGCTCAATGTGGTACTGAAGTTCCTGCATGGTCTTCCTTTTGTGCTCGGATGAATAAGATGCCACTTAGTGTGGCCCCTACCATCCTGGAACCACTATGGACAGGGTGTATAAATTTTCTATCCATAGCTGTGTACCCTGTCTACCATGCGTGAGATAACCTTTCGCTGGCTGCTCAACCAGCGCTCTTTGAACCTGCGAAACATCGTCACCGGTAGCGCTACGTTCAACACCATCCACGCCTCCGAGCTCGCGGACCCCAGCGAGTTCACCTCCCCCGGCGCGCTCATGCTCACCCTGGGGCTTGCTTTTCAGGAAGAACCGGAGGGGTTTGAGCGCTATGGCGCGGCTCTGGCCGCGGCAGGCGTGCAGGGCATCGGCTTCGGTACCGGGCTGGCCTTCGGTGAGGTCCCCACAGAACTTATCCGCGCCTGCTCCCAGCACAATCTCACCCTCTTTGAGGTCCCACGCGCCACCCGCTTCGTATCCATCACCACAGCCGTGGCTCAGGAACAGGCCCGCTTGGACAACAACGCGCACTTTGCACTCCACCGCCAGCAGGAACGCCTCAACCAGGCGGCAGCCACGAGCATCGACGCACTCATCGCACAGGCAGGCAAGGAACTCGGCGCCGCGGTAGCAGTAGCCAGTTTCTCCGGAGCGGTGGTCAGCCGCAGCGATCGCGGTCGGATCAGTGCTGCCGACGCCGCGGTGGAGGCCGCGGAGCAGACGGGGCGGGGAACGGGGACGTCGACAAGCACAGGCGCCACCATCACCAGCATCTTCGGATCGGCGGGACGACGCTGGGCCATCGCGGTAACGCGTGCAGAGAAGTTCGATTCCTACTCCCGCGCGCTCATCCGGCACCTCGCGGGCCTGGCCAGCCTGCTCTTAGATCATCCCGACACCACTGCGCACACGATCCTCGGAGCCTTGGCGCTTGATGCCCAGCTGGCCGGCGTTGACTCCCCCGCCCTGCAGGCGGCTTTTCATATGGTCGATAGCCATGATCTCATCGATGTCCTGTTTCTCACGGCAGCTTCCCCCTCCCGCCTCGCGCGGGCTTTGAGCGAGATCGGAAAAGCCGAGCCTCTCAACCTCATCCGCCCGGAACACGATTCGGCGCTTATCGCGCTTCCCCCGGGCACCGCACACCCAGGTTTAAGCGGGAAACACACTCGCTACCTCCGCACATCCATCCTGCAGCGCATCCAATGGCAGGCGTTGACACCGGCGCTCTTGTCCTCTCTCCAGAGCCACGCGCGCAGCCTGCCGCTCGGCGCTGTGGCCACCTTCGATTCGGCTGCCCCTACCTGGCTGTCAGAGCCCGGAGTACCCGAGGCCCTCACTGCCCGGCGCGCGGCGACGGTCAGCCGCCTAGCCAAACACGATGTTCAGCACAATACGGAGTTGCTCGCCACTTTGCGCGCCTTCCTCGTGGGCAACGCCAACCTAGCCACTGCCGCCGCGGAGCTTGGGGTTCACCGGCACACCGTGCGCGCTCGGTTGGATAAAGTGGAGCAACTTTGTGGCGTGGACTTGACTAACCCCGTCACCCGCGCAGAACTCCTTTTACTCAGTATTGATTCTTAATTGACCGTTGAGGACTCAGTTCGGAACGCTGACCCCGAGGATGAGCAGCTCCGCCGCCACGAGAGGATCCTTGAGGTCGACTTCGAGGAGAGCCTCCAAGTCCGCGATGCGCTTGCGAACGGTATGCCGATGCGATTGCAGTTCCTCAGCGGTGCGGCTCACGTGGCCACCCGCGCGCAAATAGACCTCCAAGGTTTCCGCCAATTCGGTGCCGTGCTCCGCGTCGTACACGCGCACCTTGCCCCAGGTTTCTTCGGCGCGATTGTGCACCGCGCCCTTAACCCTGGGATCCCTGGTCCAGCTCAGCGTCCGCGATTCTGGTCCCGCCAACATTCCTGGCTGCAGCCCAAAGGCGAAGGATTCCAATTCACGGACAACTCCCACTCCCAGCTCGCCCCATGGCATGGGTTGCCCCACGACGATGCGCTTGCTTCCCCGAATATCACGCAACAAGTCCTGCAAGTTCTTCATCGAACGGCTCCCCCTAAAGAGCAGGAGGCTGGAGGAGTTATCCAGCGCGTACTCGAAAAGCAAGCGCCCGTGTTCCTGCAGGCGAGCGTCCAAGGCGTGGAGGAAGCGCTGGTGGGCGCGCTCGCCTTCTGACTTCACTAAGACCGGACGTACCCGACCCTGCGCATCACCCACCATGTGGAAGATGCGGCGCATGGGATCTTCCGGCTGGTCCATGCCCAACTGAATGGCCATGGCCATGGAGTTGAGTTCGTTTTGGGTGCGCCGCAGCTCCTGCGGGCGCTTCACGGTGAGTTCCGCGAGACCTGCAGCCTGTTTGAGCAGTGCGCGCTCGTTCACACCGAAACTCTCACGCGCCACCGCCAGCAGCCCGAAGGAGCGCGCACCGTGGTCGGCCAAGCGCTGGGCCAAGACGTTCCACCCGCCGACGCGGCGTGCGGCGTAGAAGTTCTGCGCGCGGGTATCGGTAATTACCGGGCCCCACTCCACTGGGGGCAGGCCGGGGTGACTCGACTGCGCGAAGACCCGTCCGTCCTTATCCACGAGGCAGCAGTGCGCTCCCAACAGGCGTCCGGTCTTATCCACGAGGGCATCGAGGCCGGCGATGGCGGCGTCGTTCAGCGCACCCTGCTGCGCAATGAAGAGTTCCAGGCCTTCCTCACGCTGACGCTGAAGCTCGTCGTGGAGACGCGCGAGTACCGAAACGAAGGGAACACGCCGCGCCACCGTGAAGAGCGAAATATCGCATTCCCAGGCGGCCTCCACCATGGCGGGCGGAACCTCGGCAAAGGCAATCCCAACGCCGAAACCCACCCCCGTTACCCCGCCTTCGGCCACCCTGTGGATGTACTCCGCCAGCTCTTCCGACTTCCCTTCAAAGGCCATGCCGGTAAGCAGGATAACCACCCCAGACCCCACAAACTCACGGGGATCGCGCAGCTCACACGGGTGTATTACGGAAAAAGGGCGCCCACAATCGTGCAGAATTTCTATCCCCAAATCAGGCTGATTAGCCAACCACCTCAGGGAAACGCTCCCCTCTTCCAGCCCGACCGCTACCCCCGTATCCATTGTGGACAAATTCTCACCATTCTTTCACCAGATTGTCTATGGCCCTTCTGAAGTTTAGCCATAAGAATGACCCACGTCATAAAAAATTCCGAGTATTAAGGAGCAGACAGCATGCAGGATCTCAAGCACCGCCTCCCCCAGGAGCGGAATGTCTCCACCGCAATCCCTGGCCCCCGCAGCCAGGAGCTGAATGCCGCCCGTGAAGCAGACGTCGCTGCTGGCGTCATCCCGGGCTACCCCTCCTACATCACCGACGGTGACGGTGGCGTGCTTGTCGACGTCGACGGCAACACCATCGTCGACTTCGCATCCGGCATCGCCGTGACCTCCGTCGGCGCCTCCAACCAGCGCGTTGCCAAGGCCGTGGCCGAGGCCGCCAGCCACCTCACCCACACCTGCTTCCTCAATGCTCCGTACCAGGGCTTCGTTGATGTCTGCAAGAAGCTCAATGGGCTGACCCCGGGCACCCACGAGAAGAAGACCTGCCTCTTCTCCACCGGTGCTGAGGCAGTGGAGAACGCCATCAAGATCGCTCGCCGCTACACCGGCAAGAACCGCGTTGTGGTCTTCGACGGCGCCTTCCACGGCCGCACCAACCTCACCATGACCATGACCGCCAAGAACAAGCCCTACAAGCAAGGCTTTGGCACCCTGGCCGCTGATATCTACCGCGCGCCGATGTCCTACCCACTGCGCGACGGCCTCGACGGCAAGCAGGCTGCAGCGCGCACCCTGCGCTATATCGAGCAGTACGTCGGCACCGAAGAACTGGCTGCCGTCATCATCGAGCCGGTGCAGGGCGAGGGTGGCTTCGTCGAGCCTGCCAAGGGCTTCCTCCCGGCACTGCAGGAATGGTGCACCGACAACGGCGTTGTCTTCATCGCCGATGAAATTCAGGCCGGTATCTGCCGCACCGGATCCTGGTTCGCCTGCGACGATGAGGGCATCATCCCGGACCTCATCACCACCGCCAAGGGCGTGGGCGGCGGCATGCCGCTGTCCGCTGTGACCGGCCGCGCCGAGATCATGGATGCCCCGGACCCGGGCTCCCTGGGTGGCACCTACGCCGGTAACCCGGTGGCCTGTGCTGCTTCCCTGGCAGCTTTCGAGGAGATGGAGGAGCTGGATCTGGCTTCCCGCGCCCGCGAGATCGAGGCCATCACCCGCGAGGAGCTGGAGCCGCTGCTCGAACTCACCACCGTCGCCGAGGTCCGCGGCCGCGGCGCCATGATCGCCATCGAGCTGGTAGACGACAACAACCAGCCGAACGCTGACCTCACCGCCAAGGTAGCCAAGACCTGCCGCGAGCAGGGCGTGCTCATCCTCACCTGCGGCCTCGACGGCAACGTCATCCGCCTCCTGCCCCCGCTGGTCATCAATGAGTCCACCCTGCGCGACGGCCTCCAGGTCCTGGCCGAAGCCATCCGCGCAAACTAATCCACACCACCACCGTCTAAAAGGAGACACACCACTATGAAGATCTACGATTGCATCATCCTCGGCACCGGCTACGGCGGACTGGGCATGGGCGCCCAGCTGGTCCGCGACGAGCAGAAAGACTTCCTCATCCTCGAGGCTGCCGATGAGGTCGGCGGCGTGTGGCGCGACAACACCTACCCAGGTGCTGCCTGCGATACCCAGGCTCTGATCTACTGCTACTCCTATTTCCTCAACCTTGGCGTCTCCCGCATGTTCGCCGGTCAGGACGAGATGCAGGGCTACCTCAAGGCTCTTGCTGAGGAATTCAACCTCTACGACCACATCAAGTTCAACCACCGCATCACCAACGCCGAGTGGAAGGAAGACCTCAAGGCATGGGAGATCGAGGCCAACGGTGAGACCTACTACGGCCGCGTCTTCGTCGGTGCGTGGGGCCAGCTCTCCAAGCCGAAGGTTCCGAACTTCCCGAACCGCGAGGCATTCCAGGGCGTGCAGTTCCACTCCGCCGAGTGGAACCACGACGTTGACCTGGCCGGCAAGAAGGTCGCCGTCATCGGCAACGCTGCTTCTGCAGTTCAGCTGGTTCCGGAGGTAGCAAAGGTGGCGGAGAAGCTCTCCGTGTTCCAGCGCTCCGCTAACTACATCCTGCCGCGCAACCAGGTCATCTTCACCGATGAGGAACTTAAGGAGTTCCAGGAGAACCCGGATTCCTACCGCGCTATCCGCCAGGAGATCCACGAGGTCCGCGAGGAGGGCTTCGACCGCACCCGTAAGGGCACCGATTCCGCTGCCGAGGGTGTCGAGCAGGCCATGGAGCACCTGCGCTCCCAGGTCAACGACCCGGAGCTGGTGGAGAAGCTCACCCCGACCTTCGCCTTCGGCTGCAAGCGTATTCTGCGCTCCGATGACTTCTACCCCACCTTCAACCGTGACAACGTAGAGCTCATCACCGCTGGCATCGAGAAGTTCACCGAGACCGGCATCCGCACCGATGACGGAGCAGAGCACGACTTTGACGTGGTCATCTACGCCACCGGCTTCCACTCCCAGGAGTTCCAGGGTGATTTGCCGATTGCTGGCCGCGATGGCGTCGACCTGCGCGAGCGCTGGGGTAACTCCCCGGAGGCTTACCTGGGCATGACCGTGGACGGCTTCCCGAACTTCTTCATGCTCTATGGCCCGAACACCAACCTCAACCACCACTCCGTGGTGGCCATGCTCGAGGCACAGGACCGCTACATCTCCCAGGCCGTTGCTTACCTGCGCGAGAACCCAGAGGCAGCCCTCGACGTGAAGAAGAACGTCATCGACGAGTTCAACACCAAGATCCAGAAGGAGCTCGAGGCATCTGCGTTCTCCGCTGACTGCTCCTCCTGGTACAAGAACGAAGAAGGCCGCGTCATCAACAACTGGTCCGGCAACGTCGCTGAGTACTACGAGCTGACCGACAAGCTCGAGCTCAACGACTACGAGCTGGTCTAGGAGGTAGTTCACAATGCACACTCTGCACGACGATTTTTCCGGGCGTCCCGTCGCTGAGGATGCGTGGAAGGCGCTGAAACCTTTCCGCGATGGTGGGGCGAAGTCCTTCCATAACTTCCCCATCCCGCAGGTGCGTGAGAACTACGTAGCCTCGGCCCACGCCAACCCGCTCCACGAGGAGAAGGAACCCGCGACCACGGATTTCCAGGTTGACCAGTTCCAAGTTCGCCTCTACGACCCCCGCCCGGAGGCGGAGCGCGGCCAGGAGACCCCAGCGGTGCTCTACATGCACGGCGGCGGCTGGCTCATGGGCAACCTGGAGACCCACCACTCCTCGGTACGCCGTATCGCGGTGCTGACCGGTCTCCCGGTCGTTGCGGTGGACTATCGCCTTGCCCCGGAGCACACCTACCCGGCGGCTATCGACGATTGCCGCGCTGCCTACCGCTGGTTGTCCAACCCTGAGGCCGAGCACGGCCTGACCGTGACCTCCATCGCGGTAGCGGGTGACTCGGCCGGCGGCCAGCTCGCCGCTACCCTGGCGAACGAGTTCGTGGGCGAAGAAGACGTCGCCAAGCTCAGCTCCCAGATCCTGCTCTACCCCATCACGGATTGCTCCCGCGAGCGAACCGAGAACGGTGCCTCCTACAAGCGCTTGGAGGAGGGCTTCCCGCTGGCATCGGACACCATGCGCTGGTTCATCGATACCTTCGTCACGGAGGAGGCACAGCGCACGGCAACGGATCTCTCCCCGCTGTTGCTAGAAGAGCTACCGGAGGGCCTGCCCCCGTCACTCGTGATCACGGTGGATAACGATCCGCTCGCGGACGAGGGCATCGAGTACGCCGGCAAGCTGGCGAAGGCGGGCGTCGACGTCACGCACAAGCACCTTCTGGGCTACCACCACGGGCTGTTCACCTCCGCCGGTGTCATTGACCGCGGCGAGGAAGAGCTCGCAGTCGTCGCCGAGTTCATCAAGGCGGCAGCGAACTAGAAGCTTCCGCTCCATCACGCACGGGGCAGGCACCTTCAAAGGCAGCCTGCCCCGTTTGCATAAGTAGCTATTTCTGTCCACCTAAAGTTAGGTTCACCATGCTTAAACGCTCATTCGGCATCGCGATGGCCTTCATCGGCGTACTCGCGGGTGCCTCCTTCGCTTCCGGCCGCGAGGCCCTTCAATACTTCGTTGCCTTCGGCAACATGGGCATCGTCGGTGCCATCGTTGCTGCACTGGCCATGACCATCTCCGGTATCACTATTCTCCAACTAGGTTCTTATCACCGTGCCAAGGAGCACACCTCCGTCTTCAACGCGGTGTCCACCCCCATCGTGTCGAAGGTCCTCGACTTCGCCACGCTGACCTGTCTCTTTTGCATCGGCTTCGCCATGTTCGCCGGTGCCGGTGCCAACCTCAACCAGCAGTGGGGCTGGCCGGTGTGGATCGGCGCGGTCCTCATGCTCGTGCTCACGCTGCTGACTGGCCTGCTCGACGTGGACAAGGTAACCATCGCCATCGGCGCTATCACCCCGTTCATCATCGTCCTGCTCACCATCGGCACGGTCTATACCGTGCTCACGTCCAACCCCGATTGGTCGCACCTCAACGATCAGGCACAGACCATTCCCACCACGCTGCCGAACTGGTGGGTCTCCTCTATCAATAACCTGGGTCTTAACGTCATCGTCGTGGTCTCCATGATGATCGTTATTGGCGGTAACTTCCTCGATGCTAAGGAAGTAGGCTACGGCGGCATCCTCGGCGGCCTGTGCTTCCTGTTCCTGCTGGCGGTCCTCGTCGGTGGCCTCTACGTCTCCGTGGGCCCGATCACCGAGGCTGAGATGCCAACGCTGGCCATGATTGAGCAGATTCACCCGTGGCTTGGTGTCGCCATGTCCGTTGCTATTTACGGCATGATTTATAACACCTCCATCGGCATGTTCTATGCCTTTGCCAAGCGCCTCACCCGCGGCAAGCCGCAGCACTTCTACAAGGTCTATGTCATCTCCGTGCTCATCGGCTTTGTCCTCTCCTTCATTGGCTTCTCCAACCTCATCGGCTGGGTTTACCCGATTCTGGGCTACATGGGCATCGCCATCATGTTCATCATCGGCTTCGCCTGGCTGAAGAACCGCGGGGAGCTGCAGTCCGAAGCGGACCTGCGCCGCCGCGCACGCGAGCTCCTCAAGAAGCGCTTTGAGAATGACAACCACCTCTCCGATGAGGAGATGCGTGAACTCGTGGCCATTGCTCGCAACTCCTCCATCCCGGAGTCTGACTTCATCAAGGAAATCATGACGGAGGTTGATTCCGCGGATCTCCCGGAGGACATGCAGATTGGCGATGGCAAGCTCCACGCGCTCATTACCGGCAAGCCCATCCCACGCAGCAAGAAGAAGGTGTAGTTCTCTCCCCTCCCCCTCTCACTCTCTGCCCTCACACCTTCTCCGTGCCCCCGCATCCAGCCGCCTAGCGCTGCATACGGGGGCGCAGCGCTTTCCACAGCGCCCACAGGACCAGGTCTGCATCGGAGAAGCGGATGCGTTCCGCCAGTGCCTCCAACCGGTGCCGGACCGTATTGGCATGTACACCCACGACCTTGGCCGCGCGGGCGACGGAAAACCCTTCGGCCTCATAAGCATGGAAGATTTCTTCCCCATCTTTAATGGAGCCGATGGCGCGGTCGAGCTGCCGCACTGCATCTTCGAGGCCGCGCTGCCCCAGGTAGGCCGCTGCCTTCTCAATGGCACTGCACTGAGAAAACTCCATGCTCTGTAGATGCAGGGAATGTTTCCGTTCCACCACCACCGCGGCAAGCAATGCCTGCAGCCACGCCTGCGGGCCTTCCTCGACGGTATCGAAGCCGTCGGAAAGCCCCACTGAGCCGAAGAGCACATCCGCAATCTTGGTCTCAGTACCCGATTGCGTCGTCAGCACGCAGGTACGGCCAGCCACATATCCCAGCACCAGTGGCACGCCCGCATCTTGGGCCACGGCGAAAGCTTTGTCGCGCACATCACTGCGATAGGAATCCTTGATGGAATCGGAAACGATGAGGCGCATTTTCGCGTGTTCCGAAAAGCCCCGCCTGCGCAACGTGGTGGCCACTTCTTCCCTATTCGAATTCTCATCGCACAACGCCACCATCAACGCGCTCGATTCGGCAACGTGGTTGCGCAGGATGTTTCTCTGCGCCATGAGGGAAGCGGTGAGCAGTTCCTCCAGCGCTGCGAAAGCGGGGTCATCGAAGTCTGCATCCTGACTGGTCTGCCGCCCCCGGATCAGCCAGTAGCCATGGTCGAAGGAGGGGCTCTCACCAGCAATGTCAAGCCACCGGGCAAAGACCTTCCAACGCCCCACGTGCATGCTCGTGGTGCTGTGGTTGACCACCACCGACAGGGAACGTGCAATACTCCGCGCAGGCAGTTCGCCGGCGGCGGCAATAACCCGACCATCAACGGTCAACAACAGCAAGGAATCTCCACTAAACCTGGCAAATCGCGCGAGGATCTCGGACTCCGGCGCCGGGTTAACCAACCCGGGGCTTAATTGCCCGATGGTGCTGAGCTTGCGCCAGGACGCCAGGTTGGGTTGGCGCCGCAAAAGCTCATCCACCGCGCGCCGGATATCTTGGCGCGTGATCCCATCGGTGCCGTACAGGAGGGCGCCGGTTCCCTCTACCGAGTCCAGGACTTCCTGCTCATCGAACTCGGAGTCGAGGAAGATGACCCCGGCGGCGTCGACCAGCCGACGCTGGATGGCGCGTGGGCTTCCCTCCGGCTGGGGAAGGACTAGCCAGCCCGCCACGTCCCCATCGCCCTCGGCGCACAGCCCCACAAAATTCTCATCCTCGAGCGTCTTGCTCAAGCGGCGCAGCCGCGGCTCCATCACGACGAGATCGGCGATCCGCAGCACCGGATCATCTTGTGACGCCACTTAATCCTCCAAAAAATAGTGTCCTATCTTACTTTTAATCAGGTAATTCTAGCGCCCTGCAACCTGGCTTTTTGGAGTTTCCTCCACCGTTTTCCATCTTGATTCACTGTTTCTCCATTGCTCCCCTCCTCATGCCATATCAAGATTCCTCTCAACCGAATTCACCATCTTTTGAAAGAGAGGTCCACACCATGACGGAGACCAAGCCTTTTCGCGTATCCGTTGACGTCGGCGGAACGTTCACCGACGTCGCGATTGTTAACACCGAGACCCACGAGTTGTCGGTAGCCAAGGTTCCCTCCACCCCGGATGACCCGATGAAGGCGGTGATGAACGGCCTCAAGTCGGCCGACGTCCAGCTCAACCAGGTCGAGGTGTTCTCCCACGGCACCACAGTGGCCACGAATGCGTTGATCCAGCGCCGCTTCCCGCCGGCAGCGCTCATCACCACGAAGGGCTTCCGCGATGTGTTGGAGATCCGTGACGGCACCAAGGATGAGCTCTGGGATGCCTACCACGACGTTCCGGAGCCCTATATCCGCCGCCGCGACCGCTACGAGGTCGAAGAGCGCATCGACTTCGACGGCGCAGAGGTCACCCCGCTCGATGAGGCAGAGGCACGCCGCATCGCCGGCATCCTGCGCCGCAAGAAGATTGAGACCGTGGCGATCTGCTTCATCAACTCCCACGCCAACGCCTCCCACGAGGAACGCATGGCGGAGATCCTGCGCGAGGAGCTTCCCGACGCCGCTATCTCCACCTCCTCCGAAATCCTCCCAGAGATCTTCGAGCACGACCGCTTCTCCACGACCGTCGCCAATGCGGTCCTAGCCCCGCTCGTCTCCGGCTACGTCAACCGCCTATCCCGCCAGCTGGAGGAAGGCGGCTACGACGGTGACCTGCTACTCCTCCACTCCGGCGGCGGTTCCATGACCCCGGAGATGGTCTCCCGCTACCCGGTCCGCCTGGCCGCCTCCGGTATCGCCGCCGGCGCCATCGCGGTGCAGGACATCGCTACGCGCTGCGGCTACTCCAACGCCATCGGCCTGGAGATGGGTGGTACCTCCACCGACATCGCCTTGGTCTACGAAGGTGATATTCGCATTACCAAGCAGTGGCAGGTCGAGTACGGCTTCCCCATCTGCTTCCCGTCCATTGAGGTGGGCACCATCGGTGCCGGTGGCGGTTCGGAGGCCTGGATCGATGAGGCAGGATCCCTGCGCAATGGTCCGCAGTCGGCCGGTGCGGATCCGGGGCCGGTCTGTTACGAGCGCGGCGGCACCGAAGCCACGAATACCGATGCCAATGTCACCCTCGGCCGCCTCGGCACTGAGCTCATCGGCGGCGCGCTGAAGCTCAACCCGGATGCCGCGCGTGAGGCCGTCAACAAGACCGTCGCCGATCCTCTGGGCCTCGATACCGAGACCGCCGCGGAAAACATCGTCCAGGTGGCCAACGCCAACATGGCCGACGCCGTTCGTCTGCTGTCCATCCGCCGCGGCTACGACCCGCGTGACTTCGTCCTCGTCGTCGGCGGCGGCGCCGGCGCACTGCACGGTGCCGAGGTGGCCCGCGACCTCTCCATCCCCACCGTCGTCGTCCCGCCGCACCCGGGCGTTACCTCCGCACAGGGCTGCCTGCTCGTGGATATCCGTCACGACATCACCAAGATGTACCAAGCCCCTGTGGATGAGGTGGACACCGCAGACCTGCGCAAGGAATTCCAGGCACTCATTTCCGAAGCCCGCGAGCGCCTCCACAAGGAGCACGTGCCAGAGGAGCGCATGAAGTTCAAGCTGACTGCCTCCATGCGCTACCGCGGCCAGTGGCGCTCCCTCACCGTGGAAATCCCCGAGTCCGATAACCCGCTCGATGATGCCGTCGCCATGTTCCACGACGAGCACGAGCGCGAGTACTCCTTCGCTGACCGCGAAGGTGCCGTAGAGTTCTACCAGATTGGCCTCATCGCTATCGGTGAGCTGGAGAACCCGCCCTTCAAGCACTATGACGTCGAAGAGCACGAGGCAGAGCTCCCGGAGACCACCCGCCCTGTGTACTTCTCCGCGCACGGCGGCTGGGCCGATGTCCCGATTTACCACCGCCCGGATCTGAAGGCCGGCGCAAAGCTCAACGGTCCCGCCATCATCGATCAATTCGACGCCACCACCGTCATTCCGCCTGGTGACCGCGCAGAAATTGATGAGTGGTCCAACATCCGCATCCACATCGGCAAGGCGACCAACGCCTAAGACGCTCGCCTAAGACTCTCCTTTGAAAGGAATCGACATGACTACTACTCAGACACAGCCACAGAAGCCGTCGCCGTCTTCTTCCAGCCGCCGTACGCTCGACCCGGTTACCTTCGAGGTGCTCAAGAACGCCTTTGCCACCTCGGTCAACCTCATGTCCGAGCAGATTCTTCGCACCTGCTATTCCTTCGTTATTTATTCGCGCGACTTCTCCTCCGCGCTCTGCGACGCCGAAGGCAACACCGTCATGCAGGGTGACCAGGACATCGCCGTCCACGTCGGTACGCTGCACTTCCAGTGCCAGGCCGTGCTCGAGGAATTCGGCGATGACATCCACGAAGGCGATGTTTTCGCCATCAATGACCCTTATCAGGGCGGCACGCACATGAACGACGTGTCCTTCCTGCGCCCCATCTTCTACGAGGGCACCCTGCTGGCCTTCGCGCAGAACAAGGGCCACTGGGCTGATGCCGGTGGCTCCGTCCCGGGCTCCTTCGATGTGTCCGCCACTAACTACTACACCGAGGGCCTGCGCATCACTCCGGTGCGCGTGTGGTCCAAGGGCGTGTTCCTCAAAGACGTGGCCAAGCTCCTAGCGGGCAACACCCGCAGCCCAGAGATCGTCATGGGTGACCTCAAGGCTCAGGCTGAGGCGACCGCAGTCTGTGAGCGCGAAATCCACCGTCTCGTGGACAAGTACTCGGTCGACATCGTGCGGACCGCGCTGCGTGAGGTCCAGGACTACGTGGAAGACATCGTCAGCGCCCGCGTCGCCGACTTGGAGGACGGCGAGTGGTCCACCACCGACTACATCGACCTCGACCCCGCTAAGGAAGAAGGCTTGGTTCCCATCAAGGTGACAATGCGCATCAAGGGCGGGCGCCTCTCTTACTCACTGGATGGTTCCGCACCGGCGGTCGCCAGCTTCCTCAACGCCGGCTATGGCTCCGCGTTCTCTGGAATCGTCGCCGGTACGAAGACTTTCTTCCCCGACGTTCCACTGAACTCCGGTCTTTACCGCGCCATGGACATCGACCTCGGCCCAGAGGGAACCGTGGTCAACGCCGGAATGCCGCACGCGGTGACCGGCTTCTGTTCCGGCCCTTTCGAGAAGATCATGAACGCCGTCTTCGAGCTGTGGTCCCAGCTCATGCAGGAGCGCGCCATGGCTTGCGCCTTCAACCTGGAATACCTGCTCATCGGCGGTTGGGATACGCGTGATGCGAAGAAACCGCAGGATAAGGGCGAGTTCTTCATGTGGTACGACTGGATGGCCGGCGGCTGGGGCGGTCGCGTCGACCGCGATGGTTCTTCTGCTACCGCACCGGTCTTCGGTCCGGGCCTGGCGGTCCAGCCGGTGGAAGGCCAGGAGCGCCTCTCCCCTGTGATCACCAGCCACCACGCGCTGGTCACCGACTCGGCCGGCCCCGGCAAGTTCCGCGGCGGCGTCGGCGTATCCAAGGGCGGCGTGCTCACGGACGCGAACCAGACCGTGATGAGCTACTGCTGTGACCGCTCCCGTTCAGTCACCTGGGGTATCGAGGGTGGTCTGCCGTCTATCCCGCAGGGCGTGTGGCTCAACCGCGGCACCCCGGATGAGAAGTACCTCGGCGCACTCTTCTCCAACGTGCCAGTCGGCCCGGGCGATACCTTCGAACGCCCCTCTGCCGGTGGTGGCGGATTCGGCGATGCCCTGGAGCGTGACCCGCAGGCCGTGTTGGAGGACGTCATCGACGGTTACGTGTCCGTGGGCCGTGCTGCCAAAGACTACGGCGTTGTCATCCACGCCATCGACCCCGAGATCGATGAGTACGAGCTCGATGAGGAGGAAACCACGAAGCTACGTGAGGAACTTCGCTCCTCCCGCCTGGACAAGCTGGCGGAGGACCCGGAATCCGTGGCAGAGCGCTACAACGCGGGCGAGCTGGACCAGCTCGACCTGGTCCGCCACTACGGCGTCATCCTGGACTGGGCCACCGGTGAGCTCCTGCCCACCACCACTCAGCAGTACCGCGAGCAGATGACCAAGCGTTCCTCTTCCCACTGGAAGTAGGTGGCGCCCCGACCAGCCCCCTAAACTAGGGAGCATGTCTCTCCTCGGCCCCGTACTCTCCCATCTCGCCAGCGGCACCCGTGTCCCCGACGAGCTGCGCGAGCAACTGGCGGCCGAGGAGCTTGGCGCGCTTCGGGCCATCGAAGAGACCATGCGCGCCAACCACACATGGCGGGTGATGTCGACCAAACTGCTCGACGTCTCCCACATGCTCAACTCCGGCCGCGAATCGACTGATATCTTCCAGGCCATCGTGCGCCACGCGCGCTCCACCATCGGCACCGACGTGGGCTATCTCAGCCTCAACGATGAGGACACCGGCTTTACCAAGGTGCTGGCCACCAGTGGTGTCGTCACGGAGGAATTCCGCACCATCAACATGCCGATGGGCTCCGGAGTCCTCGGCATCGTGGCCGCCACCAACCGCCCAGCGTGGACCTATGACCATTCCGCAGATCCCAACGTTACGCACGTGGATTACGTGGACCGCGCGGTAGAAGCCGAAGGAATCCGCGGAATCCTCGGCGCCCCGATCCGCATCGCCGGGCGCACCATCGGCGCGCTGCTCGTGGGCGACCGCCACCCCCGCCACTACACGCACGAAGAAATCGCGGCCCTCGAGGTGCTTGGCTCTATTACCTCCGTGGCGCTGGAGAATGCGCAAGTCATCGAGAGCCAAGGCGAATCCGTGGCCGAATTGACCCGCTCCCAGATTGCGCTCAGCCGCCATGTCGAAGAACTGCAGTGGCTCAATGAGGTCAACACGCAGCTGCTCCACGTGCTGATGAATAACGCGAGTTTTGAGGAACTCGAACGCGTGTTGGCTGATAGCCTCGATGCACCGGTGTCCCTATGGACCACGGAAGGTGCCCCGAACACTCCCCCAACCAGTACCTTCCCCGTGGAGTTCAACGGGCGGGCCTTAGGCACGATTGGCGTGGACAAAGAGCTCAGCGATGCCGAACTGCGCGTCATCAGCCACGCCTCCGCTGCCTTTACTGCGATTGCTCTTTTTGCCGAAGCGCTTGTCGACGCCACCGCGCGCAAAGTCGATGACCTCGTCTACGCCGTCGCTCTGGGTAATGCTGGGCGCGAGGAGATCGTTCGTCTGCGCCACCTAACGGGAATCAGCCTGAATTCTTCGGTACAGCTCTATTTCGTCGGCTTACACTCGGCAAAGAGTTTGCCAACTCGCCCGCAACTAGAGCACCTTCTGCCGGGAAATGCCGCTATCACACACCACGACCAGCACGTGTGCGTGCTGTACCAGCCGGATCGAGCAATTGATAAGGCACTGGCCCCGCTGCTGTCTGAATTCCCTGAGTTGACGGTCTCTGCCATCGGCTTCGACGGGCTGGATTCGGCACGCAGCGCCCACGATTCCGCTATGGCCTACTTGGAGTCAGCTTTAGCGCTCGGCGTACAAGGCCGCTTAGTCACCGAAGATACCTTGGGCACCGTCGGCCTCATCTTGGGCGCGGACCCGCAGGCGTTGAGCGCGCTGTCCACGCGCACGATCGGCCCGTTGGTGCGTTATGACGCAGAGCATTCCACGGAGCTGACCGATACCGCGCACCACTACTTGCTCTCCGGCCACAGCATCCCGCAAACAGCTCGCGCCATGTTTATCCACCCCAATACGGTGCGCCAGCGACTCGACCGGATCGCTGAGCTCATGGGAGATGAGTGGGCCGTGGGCCAGCGCGGGCTCGATGTCTTCGTAGCGCTGCGCGCTCACGCGCTCAGCAGGTAGAGAATTCTCCATCCGGGCATATATTGGGTGTAGTTTTTCCCATGCCGTTCTCGCCCTCTCCGACGTGACGTGGCGTACATTGCGAGGCATTAACCCCATCCGATGTCTGGAGGTATCAATGTCTGACACGATTACCATTCGCGGCGCCGTTCTGGAGCGCTCCGGCGATGAGCGCCCCTACGCCGACTCTCAGCCCATCACCGTGAGCGAGCTCGAGCTCTCCGCTCCCGGCGAGGGCGAGATTCTGGTCAAGATCACCGCCGCTGGCCTCTGCCACTCCGACCTCTCCGTGGTCAACAACAACCGCCCCCGTCCGCTGCCGATGCTGCTAGGCCACGAGTCCGCCGGCATCGTCGAGGAAATCGGCCCGGGTGTTACCAACGTCAAGGTTGGCGACCACGTGGTCATGACCTTCCTCCCGCGCTGCGGCGAGTGTGCCGGCTGCAAGACCGACGGCAAGATGCCGTGTGAGGTTGGCTCCAAGACCAACAACGAGGGCACCCTCATCCGCGGCACCCGCCACCTCACCCGCAACGGTGAGACGGTTCAGCACCACCTCGGTGTCTCCGGCTTCGCCACCCACGCCGTGGTCTCCGAGCTCTCCGTCGTACCGGTGGGCTCCGATGTCCCGGCGGACATCGCCGCTATCCTCGGCTGCGCCATCCTCACCGGTGGCGGCGCCGTCCTCAACGAGATTGATCCGAAGCCGGAGGACAGCATCGCTGTCGTTGGCCTCGGTGGAGTGGGCATGGCCGCGATCATTACCGCCGCTGCACTCGGCGTGAAGGAGATCGTGGGCATCGACATGCAGAAGGACAAGTGCGAAAAGGCCCTCGAAATCGGCGCCACCTCCGCCATGACCCCACAGGAAGCCGAAGAGTCCGGCAAGAAGTTCACCGCCGTCGTGGAGGCTGCCGGCCACCCGAAGGCACTGGAGACCGCTTACAAGGTCACCGCACCGGGCGGCCTGACCGTCACCGTTGGCCTGCCGGCACCGGGCTCCACCATCACCATCGACCCGCTCGTAATGACCGGTGAAGCACGCCGCGTGCACGGCTGCTACCTGGGTTCCTCCGTTCCGTCGAAGGATATCCCGAAGTACGAACAGCTATGGCGTGAGGGCAAGCTCAACGCAGAGGCCCTCATCTCTGATCACATCAAGCTCGAGGACATCAACACCGCCATGGACCGCCTCTCCGACGGTGCAGCCCTGCGCCAGATCATCGAGTTCGACTAAACAGAGCTCGGCTAAACCTCAACAAATCTCTCACCTTTCCTCACCAAGCCCCGCGCGCTTCACGCCCGCTGGGCTTGGTCCCTTTTCTTTGAAAGGAGGCCGTCATGGCCGAAACCACCGAAGCCACCGAACCTGAAGACCAGGGCATCGGTCAAGCTTCGCCCCACTGGAAGATGGGGCCTTTCGATGTCCGCCTCCCCTTCGTGCACTACCGCATGGAATGGCCGGACTTCGCCCAAGGCCTGTTTATGTGCGTGGTCGACCTGGGCGCTATCCCCCTGATGACCGAGGCCCTCGGCATGCCCTACGAAGCGGCGCTGGCCGTCGTCATGCTCAATGGCCTTCTCTACCTCACCCACCACATCCTGGGCGACCCAGTTGTCCCCGGCTGGATTACCCCGGCCATTCCACTGTTGACGGTCTACATCCAGACCTTCCCGGAGGGTGAGCAGCGCATCTGGGCGCTGATCAGCTTCCAGCTCATGCTGGGCATATTCTCCTTAACGCTAGGCATAACGGGATGGGCATCGAAGGTCGTCCGCCTCATCCCCTCTGGCTTGCGCTCCGGCATCGTCCTTGGCGCTGGTATCGCTGCCATCATCTCGGTGTTCCAGGAAGGCGGACGTTTCCACTCCTTCCCCATTACCATCACCATCGCGGTGGCCGTGGCCTTCTTCCTCATGTACTCCCGTGGCTTCCAAGCCCTGCGACAGAAAGCCGCCGGCTGGCGCTTCCTGGCTTCGCTAGGCATCCTGCCCGCTATCTTCGTCGCGGTCTTTGTCGCGCCGCTGGCGGGCGAGGCCCCCTGGCCGGACGTGGAGTGGGGTTTCTCCAAGCCGGACTTCATCACTCTGTGGTCTGAGTACACCGTCTTCGGTGTTGGTTTGCCGCCGGCGCACATGTTCCTCACCGCCATACCAACGGTGCTGGCCGCCTACATCGTCGTCTTCGGTGACGTCCTGCAGGCCAACGCAGTGCTCAAAGAAGCCGACCACGTCCGCACGGACGAAGCCGTAGTCTACAGCCCGTCGCGCGCACACCTGCTTTTTGGTGGCCGCAACATGCTGATGTCCATTATCGGACCGGACGTCGCCATGTGTGGCCCGCTGTGGGCGGCAATGCACGTGGTCATCGTCGAGCGCTACAAGCAGGGCAAGCGCGCCATGCGCACCATCTTCGGCGGTGCGGGCTCCTTCCGTTGGGGTACCAACGTGGGTCTTCTGCTGCTGCCGATCACCTCCTTCGTTGAGCCCATCCTGCCGGTGGGTCTGGCGCTGACTCTCATCATCCAGGGCTTCGTGTCCGTGCGCGTGGGCATCATGGAATCCAAGAACCAAAAGGATCTTGGCATCGCAGGTGTCACCGCCGGCGTTCTCGCTACCCAGGGAGCCGCCTGGGGCTTCGCTGCCGGCATCATCATGGTGCTCGTCGTCTACGGCAAGGACATGTTCAAGGACGAGCGCGACGGCACCATCCGCAACTTCGATGAAATTGATCCGGAGGAAGGCTTCGCCGACGCGCAGGCCGACTTCACCGAACTGGCAGAGCTCAATGATCTGGATGCTGATGGCCGCCCGATCGATCCGAACGCCCCGAAGCCGAAAGACACGGACCTTAAAAAGCCCAGGTAGAACTTAGCTAGGCAGTTTCGAGTACCTATTTTTGCCCTCCCCGGTCATACGACACACCGGGGAGGGCTACGCGATCGTTGGCACGATTGCATTGATCAAGATGCCATGGCGTCTATAGGAGCGTTTGTATAAGCGCTTCCAGCCCCGCCTCAAAGGACCTGTCCGCACGAAGTCTAGCTTGTTCTTTTTCGTTAGATGATTGTTCTCTAAACTGCGCCAAGTAAATCGAATTCATCTTATTTAAAGCACTATCCTCGGGCCCCGGTGAAGCAAAAATATTCAAGGGGGCATGTACGTCATAGGCAGAGCCAAAAACCAATGCCTCAATTGCAACCAATCTCGTAATAACATCCCGTTCAGGTACACCAGCAAGTGAAATCACTTGAACTAGTGCTTCATACATCGCAATCGTTTGTGGCGATCCATAAAGAGGAAGCTGGGTAATCACGCGAATTAGAGGGATGTTGGCAGCCAGAATGTCACGATAAGACCATGCCCATTGTCGAAGCGCATCCACTGCCGAAATCTCGCCTGCGAGCGCACCTTGGAGCACTGAGATATCAACTTTGGCAATGATGTCATCCTGCACCAACGCCAATAACTCTTCCTTATTTGAAATGTGATTGTAGAGCGCTGCGGTGCTCACTTTCATAGATCTCGCCACCGCTGACATAGATAGAGCCTCAAGCCCTTTGCGCTCAACAATGTGCAATGCGGCTGAGGCAATTTTCGGCCGGTTTACCAGTGCTTTAACCGGACGCCCTTTGGGGCGCGAAACTTTTTCCACTGTGATCCCTACAATTCTCTCCGCAACTTTGTTACTGTAGTCACAGCGTTAAATTAAAGGGTTTAATTTAACGCTGGAGCACCGTCGTTCATACGAAGGTTCCCTCCCCCGCATACCTACTGCACGCGAAGGAGAAAAACTCCAATGGTCACGCAACCAAATGGTAATACCAGCGCCGAAGAGCGCACAGTTGATGTTGTAATCGTCGGCGCCGGCGCTTCGGGTCTTATGGCTGCCCGCACCCTAAAGAAGGCAGGTAAGTCAGTCTGCGTTCTCGAAGCGCGCAATCGTGTCGGCGGCCGAACATGGAGCGGCAAGGTGCTTGATGCCCAAGGCACCGAGCATTTCATCGAAATCGGCGGTCAGTGGATCTCGCCCGATCAAACACGACTGACAGAGCTCGTAGAAGAGCTTGGTCTCGAAACCTTCGACCGCTACCGCGAAGGAAAGTCGGTTTATGTTTCCCCGGATGGCACGCGACACGAGTTCGAAGGAGATACGTTCCCGACCTCAAAGGAAACTGCTGCAGAAATGGATCGGCTGATTAGTAAGCTTAATCAGCTAGCCGAGGAAGTCGACGCGGATTCCCCTTGGGAGCACCCACGCGCAAAGGAATTAGACAGCCTATCGTTCCGCGACTGGCTAGAGAGCCTTTCCGACGATTCCGAGGCAATCGACAACATCTCCCTCTACATTTCCTCAGGGATGCTCACCAAGCCTTCTCGGACTTTTTCCGTGCTCCAAGCAGCCCTCATGGCTTCATCGGCCGGCTCATTCGACAACCTTGTTGATGAAAACTTCTTGCTTGACAAGCGCGTCGTTGGCGGCATGCAGTCCGTCTCCATAGCGATGGCTGAGGAGCTCGGTGACGACGTCATCTTGAGCTCACCTGTACGTACTCTCGAGTGGGCTACGCCAGATCCCTCGACGGCAGACGCCCCAAATAATGTTGAAGCGGATGTCCGCAACGGTGTAACCAACAACGGCGGCCCCGGCACCGTAACCGCCTACTCAGACCGAGCAACTGTCCATGCTCAATACGCAATCCTTGCGGTTCCGCCCAACCTCTACAATCGCATTTCCTATGTGCCACCGCTACCACGCGAGCAGCATGTTGCCCACCAGCACATTTCCATGGGCTTAGTGATTAAAGTTCATGCTGTCTATGAAACCCCCTTCTGGCGCGAAGACGGATTATCCGGTACTGCATTCGGCGGAGATCGACTTGTTGCCGAAATCTATGACAACACAAATTACGGAAAGAACTTCGCAGGCGGGGAGGAAGGAAAGGAAGATACCTTCGGCACATTAGTCGGCTTCGTCTCCGATGTTTACGCCGAGGAAATGTGGGCGCTCACCGCTGAAGAACGCAAGGAGCGAATCCTCGATGCAATGTCCATTTACCTTGGTGACAAGGTAAAGAATCCCATCGCATTCTTCCTCTCCGATATGGCGGCTGAAGAATGGACTCGCGGAGCTTACGCAACATCTTACGATTTGGGTGGATTATCGCGGTGGGGCCATCTCCAAAACCAACCAACCGGGCCGATCTATTACTCTTCCTCTGACATCGCTGGTGCAGGTTACCAGCACGTCGACGGCGCGGTACGTATCGGCGAAACCGTTGCGCAGCAGATCATTGGGCAGGGATAAGCGGTGACTGTCAATGAATCCACTCACCGATTTTCCACGCCGCAAAACTAGCGGCTCCTTGCTCGTCGCCTATATCGATACCAGTGATGGCCACGATGCACTCAACTTGGGAATCGCTCTCGCACGCGAGCGCCAAGTCACCCTAAAACTAGTCTCTGTCGTTTCGCCAATTACCCCCCAAGGGTTTGGCGTGCAGACTCAGGACCCTGGCTACAACGCAATCGTGCGAAAGCAAACTCAACAGCGTCTCACCGCCGCACTAGAGAGTCTTCCTTCTGATATCTCTGCGACGTGGCACGTTGTGGAGGGAACCGATCCCGCGCTCGCCTTGAATGACGCTGCGCAAGAACTTGAGTGCGATCTTATTATCGTCGGAGCACGCTCAGGCGGACTCTTGAACCGATTCCGCATCGGTACAGTAGCCAGCTCTTTGCTTTACACAGCGCAAGTCCCAGTCGCGCTAGCTCCCCAAGGCTATTCATATCCCGGACCGATAACGGGCGTTTCTGCGCTTGTCGGCCCGCGACAAGGACGATCAGATGTCGCTGCTATCGGGCTCGACCGCGCATTCCGTCGAGAAGTCCCGTTGCGCATCATTACTTTGAAGATTTCCGGAGAAGATTCCGGGGTCACTTTCGAGCAGCAGCTTTCCGAGGCGATCCAAGACGCGGTTTCCAAAGGCCGGGCGTCGCGCATCACCACATCGGGAGCAAGTGTCCAGTCAGCGCTACAAAACCTTAGCTGGAAAGAAGGCGAAGTAGCTGTGCTTGGTTCAGCACGTATTGCCAGTGAAGGTCGGCTCTTCTTGGGCGCTACCGCAAATCGAATCCTCAAGCATGTACCGGTTCCAACAATTGTTGTCCCTTCGGGCTACATGACGCTGAAAGGAGGTGAACGCTCATGAGTGAACAACCAACAGTTTCAGACAAAGGTCTGGCAGTCGGTAAAGTTGGTTTGCTCGGCGCAGTTGTCATTGGCATCAGCTGCTTAGCACCAACATATACCCTCACTTCGGGAATTGGACCTGCTATTTCGGCGGTGGGTGTCTTCATTCCAGCCGTCCTCATTCTGGGCTTTATTCCAATGCTGCTTGTTGCTTTTGCCTACCGCGAGCTTAACAACCGTGCTCCTGATTCCGGTACCACCTTCACATGGGCAACAAAAGCTTTCGGTCCCTGGGTCGGATGGATGGGTGGCTGGGGCCTTATCGCCGCTACGATTCTGGTCCTGTCTAATCTGGCCGCCGTAGCCGTCGACTTCTTTTACCTGCTCATCGCACAGCTTGCAGGTAGGCCCGAGCTTGCTGAACTCACGCGGAACCTCTGGGTGAATATTCCAACAACCCTTGTGTTCTTGATTGCTGCAGCTTGGGTTGCATATCGGGGTATGGATACAACGCAGAAGATGCAGTACATCCTCGTCGCAATTCAAATCATCGCGATTCTCTCCTTCGACATTGCAGCTTTATGGCGGGCATACAACGGAGATGGCTTTGACTTCACTCCCATTCAATTCAGTTGGTTCAACCCATTCGAGATGAAGGATTTCTCGGTGGTCGCAGCCGGCATCTCGCTATCCATCTTCATGTTCTGGGGCTGGGATGTCACCCTAACCATGAATGAAGAAACCAAGAACCCAGAAAAGACTCCTGGACGAGCGGCTACCGTCGTAATCATCATCACAATCATCTTGTATGTTCTTACAGCGGTGGCTGTCATGGCGTGGGCAGGAATCGGTGAAAATGGACTAGGCGCTGGTAACCCCGATAATCAGGAATCCATTTTTGCGGTGCTTTCCTACCCGATTATGGGCCCGTTCGCCATCCTCATTTATATCTCGGTTCTAGCTAGTTCGTTTGCTTCCCTGCAGTCCACGCTTGTTAGTCCCGCCCGTACGATTCTTGCAATGAGCTACTACAAAGCTCTTCCCCCACAATTGGCGCGAATCAGTCCAAGGTTTCAGACTCCAACCGTCGCAACGATTATCGCAACCGCCGTTTCGGGTACGTTCTACGCCGTTACAAGGGTGCTCTCGGAGAATGCACTGTGGGACACAATTGCTGCTCTTGGTCTCATGATTTGCTTCTATTACGGGATCACGGCAGTAGCCTGTCTGTGGTATTTCCGAAAAGAGCTCTTCACTTCAGTGCGAAACCTCTTCTTCAAGTTCCTATTCCCGCTGCTGGGCGGTGGCTTCTTGCTCATCATGTTTTTCATCACCGCCTATGACTCCATGGACCCGAGCTTTGGCTCTGGTTCTTCCCTCGGAGGCGTCGGAATCGTATTCATCTTAGGGGCCAGCATCCTAGTGCTTGGCCTGATCCTCATGATGATTACCCGTTTACGCAATCCCGATTTCTTCACCGGCTCAGTGATTAGCCGTAGTGATTCCAGTTCAGATAACACCCCAACCTTTTCCTAGGAGGAAAAATGTCTCAGTACCGTGTCCAGAACCCAGCCAACAACGAAATCGTTGAAACCTTCGATGCGCTAGATAATGCTGCCATCGAGCCAATCCTCGAAGCTTCGTCTGCGGCTTTCACAGAGTGGTCTGCGACTCCCGTCGCAAAGCGAGCAGAGATTGTAGCCAAGGCAGCCTCACTGTTCGAAGAACGCAAGGATGAGCTCGCCGCCATCATTGCTGAAGAGATGGGCAAGCCTCTGCCTGAAGGCGTCGAAGAAGCCGAGTTTTCATCTGCCATTATCCAGTACTACGCGGATAACGCGGAAAAGTTCCTCGCGGATCAGGAAATCCCCACGGAGGCTGACGGTAAAGCGTATATTCGCCGCCGCCCCTTTGGACCGCTGCTCGGCATCATGCCGTGGAACTTCCCGTACTACCAGGTAGCGCGATTTGCAGGTCCCAACCTTGTCGCTGGAAACACCATTATCCTTAAACACGCGGAGATTTGCCCGCGTTCTGCTCTGGCGATCGAAAAGATCTTTCTCGATGCTGGCGTTCCCACAGGGGTTTATACCAACGTCTTTGCAACCCACGAGCAAATCTCCACCTTTATCGCCGACCCCCGCGTTCAGGGAGTTTCCCTTACCGGTTCCGAACGTGCTGGGGCTATCGTTGGCGCTCAAGCTGGCGAGCACCTCAAGAAAGCCGTACTCGAGCTTGGTGGTTCAGACCCGTACATCATCCTCGACACGGACAATGTCAAAGCTGCAGCTGAGCTCGCTTGGGGAACACGCATGTACAACACTGGCCAAGCCTGCAATTCAAACAAGCGGCTCATTGTCGCAGAAGACATTTATGACGAGTTTGTTCAAGAACTAGTCAATCTTGCGCAGCACATGGAGCCGGGGCTGCCAGATGCTGCCGGCGGAACTGTGTATGCTCCGCTTTCTTCCCGTAGCGCCGCAGAGAATCTCAAAGACCAGCTCGACCGCGCTGTTTCAGCCGGCGGTCAATTGTTGGTTGGCGGAGAGCTTTCTGATGAAGGAGCCTACATCTCCCCAGCAGTAATCACAGATATTCCCCGTGGCAGCGATTCCTACTACGAGGAGTTCTTTGGTCCTGTAGCCACTGTCTACAAGTTTAAGACCGATGAAGAAGCACTCGAGATAGCGAATGACAATGTTTTCGGACTCGGAGCAGCGGTGTTCTCTCAAGACTCCAAGCGAGCCCAAGCTATTGCTGAACGCATCGATTCTGGAATGAGCAATGTCAACACCCCGACTGGTGAAGGCCCTGAACTGCCGTTTGGTGGTGTCAAACGTTCAGGTTTCGGCCGCGAACTTGGCTCACTCGGTATCGAAGAATTCATCAATAAGCAGATGTACTTCATCGCCAACTAGAAATAGTTAAGCCCGAAACCACTTGGAGGAGAGGTTTCGGGCTTATTTCTAGCTAAACGCCTGCTCCCCCGTCAGCACGCGCCCCAGAATCAACGTGTGGATCTCATCGGTGCCCTCGTAGGTGCGCACTGATTCCAGGTTGGCGGCGTGGCGCAGCGGCGAGTAGTCCGCGGTGATACCGTTGCCGCCCAGGATGGTGCGGGCTTGGCGGCAAATGTCGATGGCGGTGCGACAATTAGCCAGCTTGCCCACCGAAATCTGGTAGGGCTCCAGCGTGCCTGCATCCTTGGCGCGGCCCAGGTTCAGTGCCAGCAACTGCCCCTTGTTCAGCTCCACCGCCATGTCCACCAGCTTCTGCTGGGTGAGCTGGAAGGACGCCAGTGAGCGGTCGAATTGCTTGCGCTCCTTGGCATAGGCCAGAGCCGCCTCCAAAGAATCACGAGCAGCGCCCAAAGCGCCAAAGCTGATGCCGAAGCGAGCCTCGTTCAAGCACATAAACGGACCCTTGAGCCCTGGATGCTTGGGCAGCAGTGCATCAGCAGGCAGAGTAACGCTGCCCAATTCAATATCGCACTGAATGGAAGCGCGCATGGACAGCTTGCGGGTAATTGGGGTGGCGTTAAAGCCTGGCGTAGACGTCGGCACGATGAACCCGCGCACGCCCGCTTCCACCCCGGCAGCCGCCGCGTCCTCCTCAGAAACCTTCGCCCAGATGATGGCTACCCCAGCAACGCTCGCCAAACCGATCCAACGCTTCGCACCATCAATGACCCATTCACCAGAGCGGTAGCGCGCCACCGTCGCCATGCTTGCCGGGTCCGAACCGGCAGTCGGCTCCGTCAACCCGAAGCAACCGATGACTTCACCGGCGGCCATCTTGGGAAGCCAGTGTTGCTTTTGCTCCTCCGAGCCGTGCTTATAAATCGCCGACATTGCCAGCGATCCTTGCACCGATACCACCGTGCGGATACCGGAGTCCCCTGCTTCCAGCTCCTGCATGGCTAGTCCGTATTCAACCGCGGAGCGCCCGGCGCAGCCATAGCCTTCCAGGTGCATTCCGAACAGACCAGCCTCCGCGAGCACCGGGAAGATCGACTCCGGCAGCATCGCTTCCTCGTACCACTGCCCCACATGCGGCCGGATGTGTTCATCCACCAGTGCGGCAACGCGGTCGCGGGTAGCTTTTTCTTTTTCGCTCAGCAGAGCATCGATTCCCAGAAGATCCGTCATGGCATTCTCCTCACGATTCGAGCAACGAACCACAATTCGTATGTATAGTAATGTACATCACTCTACCCGCTCGCCCCAGGAGGAACAATGCGCGCGCCCACCAACGCCATCCCCATAACCCTCGCCTTGCGGTGGTCCGACCAAGACGCCAACGCCCACGTCAACAACGCCACAGTGGTCACCCTCCTGGAGGAGGCGCGTGTCCGTGCAGCCGCCACTCTCACCGACCCTGTCGCCACCGATTCCTATGCTCACGTGGTGCGATCCCTCGAAGTCCAGTATGACGCCGAGCTCACCTACACCGATTCCATCGAGGCTCGCGTGTGGATCTCCCGCATCGGAAACACCTCCTATCAAGTCGCCCACGAACTCATTCAGGATGGCACCCCGTGCGTGTTTGCCACGGCGACGCTGGTGCTTATCGACGTCTCCGCGCGCCGCCCCATCGCCCTATCCGATGACCTTATCGAGCGACTACGTTCCCATTTTTCCGAATAGCCATTCACCGCCGTTTAGTTCAGGAACTCAGTCATCACTCCCCCACGCTTTCCTCACCACGAAGGAGCACAATCCTCATGATTTCCACCCGTGTTACCGAGAGGCTCGGCATCGAGCATCCCATCATCCAAGGCGGCATGCAGTGGGTCGGCCGTGCCGAACTCGCCGCAGCCGTATCTAACGCCGGTGGCCTCGGCGTCGTCACCGCGCTCACCCAGCCCACCCCGGAGGATCTGCGCCACGAGATTCGCCGGACCCACGAGCTCACGGACAAGCCCTTCGGTGTCAACCTCACCATGCTGCCGGCAATCACCCCACCGCCCTATGCGGAGTACCGCGACGTCATCATTGAGGAAGGCGTGAAGATCGCAGAAACCGCCGGTAACAACCCCAAGGACCACATGCCGGCTTTCAAGGATGCTGGCATCACTGTCATCCACAAATGCACCTCCGTGCGGCACGCGCTCAGCGCCCAGAAAGTCGGCGTGGACATCGTCAGCATCGACGGCTTCGAATGTGCCGGGCACCCTGGCGAGGATGATATCCCGGGCCTCGTCCTCATCCCCGCCGCCGCCGACCAACTGGACATTCCCATCGTGGCCTCGGGTGGCTTCGCGGACGGCCGCGGGCTAGCCGCCGCACTGGTATTAGGCGCCGAGGGCATCAACATGGGAACCCGCTTCGTGGCCTCCACGGAAGCCCCAGTGCATGAGAACGTCAAGCAGGCCATCGTGGAGCGCAGCGAGCTGGATACCCAGCTCATCCTCCGCGAATTGCGCAATTCCACACGCGTGGCCAAGAATGCCGTGAGCGATGAGGTGGCCGAGCGCCTCGCCCAAGGCGCTGATTTCGAGGATATCCGCCACCTCGTCGCCGGTAAGCGCGGCCGTGCCGTCTACGAGACTGGTGATTTGGATGCCGGCGTGTGGACCTGCGGTACCTCGCAGGGACTTATCCACGATGTCGCTCCGTGTTCTGACATCGTCTCTCGCATTTCCGCCGATGCCGCACGCATCATTTCCTCCCTCACCGAGCTTGTTAAGGACTAATCCATGACCGACGCCATCCTCACCCACCGCGAAGGCTCAGCGCTCATAGCCCAGATCAACAACTCCGCGCGGCGCAATGCCATTGCCAAGGAGCATTGTCTCGCACTCTCTGCAGCGCTTGCCACCGCCTCCCAAGACCCCTCCGTCCGCGCCCTCATCATCACCGGTGATGAGACGGCCTTTTGCGCCGGCGCGGATCTGGTCGCCGCCGCACACTCAGCAGCCGCCGCGCAGGCCGCGGGAAAAGCTCCTAACCCTGCCGAGTCCACCATGCTGCCGCAGCTCAATGCGCTTGTCACCGAAATCCAGGCCGCCGAGATTCCCGTCCTCGCCGCCGTCGAAGGCGCGGCCGCTGGCGCAGGTGCCTCGCTAGCCTTCGCCTGTGATCTCATCGTCGCTGGTGAAGAATCCTATTTCACGCTACCTTTCGGCAAGATTGGCCTCATCCCCGACGGCGGCGTAAGCCTCACCGCGCTCGCCTCCGTCGGGCGTCACCGCGCACTTGCACTGGCACTTCTCCAGGACAAGCTCGGTGTCGCCGAAGCGGAGGCAGCTGGGATCGTCGCCCAACGCGCGCACCAGGGCCACGCCCTCGAGGCCGCGCTGCAGCTAGCGCAGCGCCTGCACATCGCGCCGCGCGATGCCCTGGCCAAGGCCAAGGAGGCCATCAACCGCACAGCCCTAGGGCAGCTCGATGAGCAGCTCGCGTGGGAGGAGCCCACGCAGTACGCGCAGATGGATTCGGACGGGCACAAGGAAGGCGTCATGGCTTTTCTGGAGAAGCGTCCCGCACGCTTTGATTAGGGCCAGTTTTGACTAGCAGAAAACTGCCAGGGAGAGCACAAGGTGATTCCAGCGTCGCCCGCCATACTTTGTCTTGTGCGTTTGAGAGAGCGCATGCGAGAGAGAGAACCCCTCACCCTCCAGAGGGCGGCCAATGGCTGATAGTTGGAGGGACTTGATAGAGACGCCGTTGGGCCCCTCCCCGAGGAATCGGAGGACGGGGCCCAACGGTGTTTTCACCTAGTCTGGTTCACATGAACTCCTGCTCAAGCGGCTCCAGCGCCCTGGACCTTCACTCCAGTGCCACCGCCCACGCCATGGAACTCCCTGGCGCCACGCTGACGCATCCTTTTGGACCAGACTGGGACGTGTTTAAGGTGCGCGGCAAGGTCTTCCTCCTTCTCACTGCGGTCACTGGCCGCCAGCAGGCCATCCTCAAGGCCGATCCCCTGGATGCAGAAGCGTTGCGTAGCGAGCACTCCTTCATCACGCCCGGCTACCACATGAATAAGAGACATTGGGTGTCGGTGCACCCAGCTCCCCAGCTGACCCCGAAACTTCTGGCCGAACTCGTGACGGACTCGTACCGCCTCGTAGTAGAAAAGCTCCCCCGTTCACAACGCCCCATCGATCCCTCCACCTTTGGATAGAGTTGCCGCTATAAACATTTGCGGCCACCAACCCCGAGCTCTTAGGCTTGATCACGTGACGGATTTTGACCTCATCGATGAGACCATCGCGGAATACCGCCGCTTCGAGCGCGCCCGCGCGCGCTTCGATACCGAAGCACGCCGCGAGTACGGCATCACCGGTTCGCACCTTTCGCTCCTCCGGCTGATCGATAAAAAGAGCCCCATTCCCATCTTGCAACTGCGCAAGGAGCTGGGTTGGCAGCCCGCCACCATCGGGCAGGCGGTCAAGCGCTTGGTGCGTGACGAGCTCATTGCCATCGACGATGATCCAGAGGACCTGCGCCGCCGCCTGTGCAGCATCACAGAGGAAGGCCGGCGCTTCCTGCTCCACGTCCCCCTCACCGGCCCGGCGCGCCTGCGCACCTATGAGTTCAGCGAGGAAGAGTTAACCACCATGAAGCGTGGGTTCGAGACCGCGCTGAAGGCTTTCGGGTATGTGCCGTGGAGTGATGAGGACTAGCGCGGATGACTAGTGCAGGACCGCGCTAGGGGCCTAATCCTCCCCGCAACCGTTTTCCACGAGGCGCTGCGCCACGTGCGCCAGCACGTCCAGCCCAGCCACGCAGTCTTCCTCCGTGGTGAATTCCTTTTCGTTGTGTGAGATGCCGTCGACGGAGGGGATGAAGAGCATGACCGTCGGCACCACCTCCTTGAGGTTGGTCGAGTCATGGCCGGCCACCGTGTAGATCTCCTGGTGCGAGTAGCCCAGCTCCTCCACGACCTCCTGGGCGAGCGCCACGCCGGCTGCTGGGTAGGGGTTGAGTGCCCACTCGTGCGTTGGGGATAGCTCGACCGAGGTGCGTGATTCCTCCTCTGCTTCGGCGATAATCTCCTGCAGGCGCGCTTGGGCTTTCTCCAGCACCTCCGTGGAGGGTGAGCGCACATCCACGTTGAAGCGCACCTCGCGGGCGATGGTCACGGGCGAGTTCGGCTCCAGTGTTAGCTGCGAGACCGAAGCCTGCAGCTGGCCTTCGGCGAATTCGTGGGTGAGGCGCTCTACTGAAGCAATGATGAGGGAGGCACCGAAGAGCGCATCCTTCCTATCGGCCATCAGAGTGGAACCGGTATGGCCCTGCTCACCGGAGACCACCGCCTGGAATTTCTTCGCACCCCACGTGGCGGTAACCAGGCCAATCGTGTTGCCGGCAGCTTCAAGTTCCTTACCTTGCTCGACGTGGATCTCCGCATAGGACGCAAGCTTCGGGGCTTCACCGCGCGGGGCCCATCCGGCTTCCTCCTGGGCCTGCGCCACAGTGACGCCGGCAAGGTCGGTGGCGGAGTGGGCGCGATCAAGCGCCAGCGTTCCCACGAACACGGAGCTGCCCATCATGGAAGGTGCAAAGCGCGAGCCTTCCTCGTTGAACCAGTTAATGACCGCCAGGTTATAGCGTGCCTTCGCACCCGACTGCGCCACGCGCCCGGCCGCATGGGCTGCGGCCAGCACGCCATAAGCACCGTCGAAACGGCCTGCCAAGGGCTGCGAATCCAGATGTGAGCCCAGGCCCACGTACTCGGCGCCGGGGGCAAGCTCGAAGAGTCCGTACTGGTTGCCAATCTCGTCATAGATGACGCGCGCCCCGAGGGACTCTAGGACCTCGTGGAACCAGGCGCGGTTGAGGTTATCGCCGGAACTGGCTGCCTGCCGTTCCACGCCACCGCCCGGGGTGGCACCGTTGGCGGACATGGCCTGGAAATCGGCCAGGAATTGTTCGTTGGTGGTTGCTCGCATGTCTACTCCTTAAATACTTCCGTAGCGCAGCTCGCCGCCCACGATGGTGGCGGCCACGTCGATGGTGGATAGGTCATCAGTCTGCAGCGGGTCCTGGGAAAGCAGCACAAAATCTGCCAGCTGCCCCGGCATCACCTGCCCCTTGCGCCCGGCCCAGCCCGTCGCCGCGGCCGAACCGGCGGTATAGGCATAGAGGGCCTCGGCTGGGGTCAGACGGTCCTTAGGCCCATAGTCCCGGCCAGAGGCGGTGCGCCGCTCCACGAAGGCCTGCATAACGTCCAGGGGCACGCCGGGTGCTACGGGTTGATCGGAGCTGCCGGGGAGGATGAGGGAGGCGTCGAGAAGCCGCTTGCCTGGGTAGCTCCACGCGGTGCGCTCCGGGCCGAGGGCGTCCGCCATCGCATCACCGAAAGCCTGGATGAACAGCGGCTGTGGCACCACCACGATGGGCTGGCCGCGCAGGCGCTCAATCTGGTCAGGGCGCACCACACCGCCGTGTTCGATGCGGTGCGGCATGGCGGGCACGCCATGCTTGTCGAGGGCCTCCTCCAGCGTCTCTATCGCAAAATCCACCGCCGCATCACCAATGGCGTGGATGGCCAGTGACCAGCCCGAATCCGCCGCCTGCAACGCACGGGTGCGCATCTGCTCCGGATCCCCCTGGAAGTAGCCGTGGTGGGAGCAGCAGGCATAGTTTTCGCTCAGCGCGGCGGTGGTTCCCAGCAGGGAGCCATCGCTGAAGATCTTGACGGGGCCGATCTGCAGCCACTCATCGCCGAAGCCGGTGCGCAGGCCACCATCCAGGCCCCAGCCGGGCCCGTCGGAGGCGTGTCCGGAAATCTCGTCGAGCACATCCATGGTCACCATCACCTGCATGCGGGTATGCAGGGTGGCGTTCTGATAGGCCGCAATCTCGCGCGGGCTGTGCCCAATCCAGCCGCCAGCCACACCGGCATCCGTGACAGAGGTCAGTCCACGTTCGAGGTAGCGGCGCGTGGCCAGTTCCAGGGCGCGGGCAATCTCCTCGCCGGATTCCGGCAGTGTCACCTCTTGGATAGCGCGCATAGCGTTTTCGTCGAGCAGCCCAGTGCAGTGGCCATCGGCATCGCGAACAAACTCACCGCCTTCCACCTCCGGCGGGTTGGCGGGGTCGATGCCCGCCGCGCGCAGGGCCGCGGTGTTGACCGTGTAGGCGTGACCCGAGTTGTGTTTGATGAGCAGCGGAGCTCCACCGGTGGCATGGTCGAGCTGCTCTATCTCCACCGACGCATCCAGCCCGGAGGGACGAAACCCTGCTGCTACTACCCAGCCGTCGGGGTTCGGCTCGGCCTCGTGCAATGCAGAGTAGACATCCTCTGGCGTTGTGGCCCGGGAGAGGTCGACTTCCAGCAGCGTTTGTCCGAACCACACGGTGTGGGAATGCACGTCATTAAAACCAGGGCTCAGCGTGCGCCCGCCGGCATCGCACACCTGGTCAGCGGGCAGGTCGCGGGCGGCCTGCCCCACTGCCAGGATGCGCCCGTTGGCAAAGGCCACCGCATCCGTGACCGGCCGCGCAGGGTCTTGGGTCAGGATGTGGGCGTTGTCGATGCGCGTGATCATGCGTCCTCCTGTGTTCTCCTGTTTCTCCGACGAACTGCACGCGGTGCGTGCTGTGTCCACCCCCACAGGTTAAACGCAGAAGTGATACACCTCTCCACATTGAGGGCAATTCACCAGTGACCACCGTGTAGCGTTGTGCACATGCACGAACAACGCTGGCACGATATCGTTGCGGATGTCCAGGGCACCATCCCCCGGCTGGTGGAGGATTTCCTCACCGCCTTTAGCCGCTCAGGGCGCTATGGCGACTCACTAGTGAGCGAGGACGAGCTACGCCTTACAGCCTTTGAGGTCCTCGCTCGCATCTCCGATGTGCTGGTCGGCGCGATGGATGAGGAGGAGCTGCGCGCCCACGCGCAGAGCCTGGGTCGGCGGCGCGCACACCAGGGCGTGGAATTAGCAACGCTGATCGACGCCATCCAGCTCGACTTCACGGTCCTCTGGGAGCATTTACGCCGGGCCGCCGGCGCGGACCAGGAAGTGCTCATCGACCACGTGACCCAGCTGCATTCCGTTGTGACGATGTACAACCTGGTGGTACGCGACGCCTACCGCCTAGAAGAAGCGCGCGGGCAGCACGACGTGCACCGCGCCCACGCCCGACATTTGGAAAGGCTCTTTGCGGCCGAATCACTGGGCACGCTCGGCATTGCGGAAATCACCCGCGCGCTCAACCTGGATGCCGATTGCCACTTCGATGTCGTGGTGGCCCATCCCACTGCGGCGGTGGAGTTGCGCGCGCTTCTCGACGAACCCATCTCCTCCGGCAAGGCCTTCGGCCACGGTGTGCGCGGGATGTTTGTGGCCTTTTGGCCCAGTGAACAGTGCCCCATCAGCCATTCCACAGGACGCAGGACCAAAGAGTTGGCAGATATTTCCGGGGTGCTCTTTCGCAACGTCACCGGACTAGCCGGAGCGCACGCGGCTGCACATCAGGCACCACACATCTTCGACGCCACCGGGCCGCTGAACCAACTCACCGAAGCGCCCGATGCACTCTGGGCCGTCGCAGGAGATGCCCTCGCAGACTTCACCGCCAGCGGCATGACGGAGCTCACCCAGACAATCGCCGAGTTACGGCTTCACCACGCACCGCTCTACCTGACCATCACCACCTACCTGAACTGCGGGTCCATCAAGGATTCCGCGGAAGCGCTGCACTGCCACCGTAATACCGTGCTCAACCGCCTACGCCACGTCAACGAACTCACCGGTCTTGACATCACTCGCCCAAAGGATGCCGCGCGAGCTTTGCTAGCACTCCATCGCACTGCCCGATAGCACTTGTGCACAGACACAACCACAGCACTCAGCCAGTGGGGCAATGCATAGAAAACTCTCCACCCCATTCACCCCAAGGTGACGCGCACCTAATGTTCCATAGAAAGGTAATGCATTTCACATAAGGAGCACCTCGATATGACTACCCATGCAGCGCCGGCCGCCTCGGCCCAATCCGGCGCCGAGGAAATCAAGGTCGACTCAAAGGACGTCTTCCGCATCGCCAGTTCCGCATTCGTCGGCACAGCCCTCGAATGGTATGACTTCTTCCTCTTCGGCACCGCCGCCGCGCTCGTCTTCAACGAACTCTTCTTCTCTGGAATGTCGGGCACCGGCGCCACCCTCGCCTCCTTCGCCACTTTCGGCGTAGGCTTCCTCGCCCGCCCACTCGGCGCGGTTATTTTCGGGCAAATTGGCGATAAGATGGGGCGCCGACCAGCCCTTATCATCTCCATCGTCGTTATCGGAGTAGCCACCGGAGTCATTGGCCTCCTGCCCACCTTTGACAGCATTGGCATCTGGGCACCTATCACTCTGGTCATCCTGCGTCTGCTCCAGGGAGTCGCCGTCGGCGGCGAATGGGGTGGTGCAACAACCATGGCTATCGAACACGCGCCGGCAGAAAAGCGCGGCCGTTACGCAGCCTTCGTGCAAATCGGCTCCCCCGCCGGTACGTTGCTCTCCTCCGGCGCCTTCGCGCTTGTACTCATGCTCGGTGATGACGCGGTGAGCTCATGGGGCTGGCGCATCCCCTTCCTCATCGCCTTCCCCTTCCTGGCAGTAGCACTGTGGATTCGCTCGAAGGCTGAGGAATCCCCGGTCTACAAAGCACTCGAAGAGGAGGCCGAGGCAGACGAAGCCGCGCACCAAGGCTCCCTGAAGGAGCTTTTCACACAACACTTCCCACAACTATGCCTCGCCTCTGCGGCAGCTTTCCTAGGAATCGGCGGCTTCTTCGTCATGAGCACCTACGTCCTCTCCTATGCCACAACCACGCTGGACTTCGAGCGCCAGACCGTCGTGAACGCCACCCTCCTCGGCGCTGTGTGCCAGATCTTTATCAACATCATCTTCGGCCGCCTCGGCGAAAAGATTGGCCCCGGTCGCGTTATCGGATACGGCGCGCTTGCCACCGCCATCATGGCGTGGCCGCTGTGGGCGATGATCGATACCGGCAATGCTGTACTACTCACGCTTGCTGTTTGCATTGGACTGTCCCTAGTTACAATCACCTATTCCGTGTCGGGCGTCCTACTCTCAGAGATCTTCCCGGCTAACGTCCGTTATTCCGGGGTGGCCATTTCTGCCAATATCGCGTCGGCAGTATCGGGACTGCTGCCTTTCCTCGCTACCGCGCTGAACGCCTCCAATGACACGCCTAGCTCTACACCGGGAATTATCATCCTGGCCGCCACCGCGCTCATTACAGCCTTCGGTGGCTTCGCCGGCGAAAGACACCGCCGCGAGGACGACGTCACCATCGTCGACTAATACACAACCGCTCATAAGAAAAATAAGTTGGGACTCGGCGTCGCAAAGCAAGCTATGGCCTAGCCGGACTCATCCTGATTCCTGCCGTGGCATCCTATGCCATGGCCATATGGAAGATCGTCACTGGCGCCGTGCCCGAGCCGCTCACGCTTTCCGGCACGGCCGTAGCCGCCATGCTCATCAATCTGCTCTGCGCGGTGTTATTGCTGCAACTGCGTCACGGCAGCGCGCTCACGCGCGGTGCTTGGTTGGCCGCGCGCAACGATGTTGCCGCCAACATTCTCATTCTTGGCGCCGGCCTTCTCATGCTGGCATGGGCAAGCCCGTGGCCGGATATCGTAGTCGGCCTCATCATCGGCACCATTAATCTGCGCGCCGCGGCAGAGGTCTTCGAGCAAGCCCGTTCGGAAGACCCGGAGATCGAAGAAGAATGACGCAGCCCCTTTAAGAAATCCCTTAATTCAGAAGCCTACGGCTGCGCCCACATCCCTGCCCCCTCAGGGCCAAACCACCCGCCGACCATCCCTAACGCACCCCTTAAGCACCCCTCGATGGGGTCATTCTTTAGTTTGTGAACGAACGGTCAAAGAGACGTTTTCCCAGAATACGGTCTACTGGGACAAAACCAAGGTTGGCGCAAATTTCTTAGTGAAATGTTCACTTCAGACCCACCCGATCGAAATATACTTCCATGGGCAAAAATATTAACAATTCTAAGGGTGCGCGATCCTGAAAAGCGTCTTATCGTTGCAACACGTCACGCACTGGGCACAACAGCGCTCCTACAGCGCCACCGCAGTGCGTCACCACATTGCCCCAAAAATTTTCATCCAGGAGAACAACAATGACCAAGCGTCGTCGCACCGCCAGCCTCATCGCCGGCCTCGCGATTGCAGGCACTGCCCTCATCGCGCCGGCTGCCTCCGCAGCTACCCAGACCGAGTCCTACCCGGAGACCCCGGCTGTGAACGCCAAGCTGCCCATCGTTCACACGTCCCACGGCTCCGACCACATGAAGGCCAACGTGCTCAACCCGCGCCCGGTCTGCAACCCGTGGGAGGACCACCGCACCGTGGTCTACAAGGTGACCGATAACTTCATGCCGGCTGGCACCATCTCCACCACCAACCAGACCAAGAAGGACATCCCGCTGCAGCAGGACCTGTCCAAGTCCCAGTCCATCACCCTGTCCGTCAACGGTGACCGCACTGAGACCACCTCCATGAACGCAGGCGGCAAGGGCTCCGGCAAGAACTCCGAGGGCTCCTTCGGCGTCTCCCACGAGATTGCTACCAAGCTCGGTGCTTCCGCGTCCTACTCCCTGTCCTGGGAGGCTGGCCAGTCCATCGGCCCGTACGATGTTCCGCCGAACCACACCGGTGAAGCTACCTACGGCTTCCGCGTTCTGAACATGACCGGTACCCAGCAGTACTGCAAGCCGAACGGCACCTGGTCCACCCCGACCTTCTGGTCCGCAATGCAGCCGATGAAGAACGAGGTTCGCGTCAAGCTCTACGACGACATCGCTGATTCCTACGCTCCAAACAAGGACGCTCAGAACACCACCGACGTCAACGACCCGAAGGTTGTTGAGGAAGAGAAGTCCCCGGAGGCTGACGCCGAGGTCATCAAGGACAACGAGGTCGCTCCGGAGGAGAAGGCCGTGTCCGAGGCTGAGGGTAAGAAGGAAGAGGAAGCCGACAAGAAGGTCCAGGAGGACCTTGATAACGGCAAGACCGATGAGGCCAAGCAGAAGCTGGACCTGAAGCCGGTTCTGACCACCTCCGGCGCTAAGCACGCAGGCTTTGCCGGCACCGTTGCTCTCCGCCTGGAGAACGTCGGCACCGAGCGCTACTACGGCGACTTCCCAGCTGTCCAGTACCGCGTTGACGTCAAGACCGCTGAGGGCCCGAAGGGCGTTGACCGCCTCATCACCCCGCGCTCCTCCAACGGTGCGCACATCCGCGACTTGGGCTTCGATGAGAAGACCTCCACCCGCTCCTTCGAGGTCACCCTGGCCAACCCGATTAACGCTGGCGAGAGCGCTCGCGTTGCCAACCTGGACTTCGGCGACGGCAACACCAAGGAAGGCCGCCTGAAGAACTACATCGAGGTGACCCAGATTTCCCGCCTGAAGGGTGATAACTCCACCGACAACGACCAGAACGTTGACTCCCGCGAGATCACCGTCAAGGACACCGGCAAGAAGGCTGAGGGCCTGTTCTAAGGAACACCCCACGCCCGCTTCACAGAGAGTGCAGCCCGCCGGCGCTTAGTCCGGCAGTGAGAGAGTGAGAGGACCCCGACCGCCATACGCGGTCGGGGTTTCTTTGTGCCCAGCGGCTCTTTCACGAGGCTCTCATATCGCAGACGGCATTTCGCGGTACACAATTAGTTGGCTATTGTGAACCAATGCATTTCTCTCGCACCGCACTAGCGGGCCTTCTTTCAGTGGGGCTGATCCTTTCCTCCACTCACGCTCAACCGGCACACGCACAGGCGCCAGATGCGATGAGCAGCGATATCGCCAACATCGATCAACACTCCAGTGCCCTCGATCCCATAGCCCTGGGCCCGCTGGCGCCCGTGCTCTTCGCCGATAATATCTTCGCTGCTTGGGGGAAGTTACTTCAGCAAGTGAGAATCCCGACGGTCGCATCAGAAGCTACGCGCCCACCGGCGACCACTGCACCGTCACAACTGCGCGAGCTGCGGCATATCCAAGACAACGTGTGGGAACTTAAGGCCTATTCACCGGCCATGGACCGCGTTATCACCAACGACATCATTCTTCCTCCGGGAGGATTAGAGAATACTCAGCCTCGCCCGACCTATTACCTGCTGGGCGGCGCCGGCGGGGGCGAGGACGCACTGTGGTGGGACGGTGGCGGAGCTTCCGAGTTCTTCCGCGACAAGCAGGTGAATGTCGTATCACCCCGCGGTGCTTATGGCTCGATGATGTCCGACTGGGCGCAGCCCCATGACACCCACGGAAAATACAAGTGGGCCACCTATCTCACCAAGGAACTACCGCAGCTTATCGACGCCGAGTTTCACGGCAACGGCCGCGACGGCATCGCGGGCGTGAGCAACTCGGGCGGCCCAGCTCTAGAGCTGGCGACCTTTGATCCGCGGTTCAAGGTTGCTGGTTCCTTCTCCGGCTGCCCTTCGACCACAGGTATCCTCGCGCAGTCCTTCGCATGGGTAAGCGCGGCTTTCTACGGTACGGACCCAGCTCGTTCTTTCGGCGCGCCGTGGGATCCGGCGTGGGCGCAGCATTCGCCGGTTCTCAACCTCGAACACCAAAAGGGTCGGAAGACCTTTGTCATCGTCTCCCGCGGTGGCCCAGCAGACTTTGACGTCGATATTGAGGACTCACCACTCCCAGCCTTGGGCCTCAACGAACGCTTGGATTACTGGTGCAGTTCCTTTTACGCCAAGCGAGCCACCGCCGCTGGCGTTGATCTTGACTACTACGAGCTTCCGGCCGGGCGCCACACGTGGGGGCTGTTCCGCCGAGAGCTGGCCATCAGTTGGGCCACGGTGGGCCCGGCACTCGGAGTGAACTAGCACCGGCGATCCCGCACACAACTGAAGCGTGTGAGCTCTAGATCACCACGCAGCGCGCACGTAAAATCAGCATTCATGAATGTCATGGATACTTGGGAGCCCACGCTGGGCGCCGGACCTCTGTTAGGAATTGCGGTGGCGGCCATTGCCGTCATCCTCATCCTCGTCATCCACTTCAAGGTGCACGCCTTCGTCACCCTTGTCACGGTCTCCGCGCTCACCGCTTTGGCAGCGGGAATCCCGCTGGATGGCGTGGTTCCCACCATGACGAGCGGCTTCGGTTCGACCCTCGGTTCCGTGGCCTTGTTGGTGGGCCTGGGCGCCATGATCGGGCGCTTAGCGGAGACTTCCGGCGGCGCTAAAACGCTTGCCGACGCCCTCGTGAAACTCTTCGGCGAAAACAAAGCGCCCCTGGCGCTGGGCATGACCTCCCTCATTATGGGCTTCCCCATCTTCTTCGACGCGGGGCTCATGGTGATGCTCCCGGTCATCTTTGCCGTGGCCAGGCGCTTGGATGGCCCAGTCCTGGCCTATGGCATTCCTGCGGCCGGTGCTTTCTCCGTCATGCACGTCTTCGTGCCGCCGCACCCGGGCCCCGTCGCGGCCGGTGAATTCTTCAGCGCGGACATCGGCCTGATCCTCATCTTCGGCCTCCTCGTTGCGCTGCCCACGTGGTATCTCTCCAGCTACCGCTTTGGGCTCCACTTAGGAAAGAAGTATCCCTACCGCTTGGAAGAGGCCATAACCGGCGCCTTGGTCAGCGATGCCGAGTTGCCAGATCGCCCTGCCTCCCCGGCCTCGGTCATCAGCATCCTGCTTATCCCCATGGTGCTCATCTTTGGCAATACCGGCTTGACCACGCTGGGCACGGCTGGCGCCGTCGATCCTTCGGCCACGTGGGTGCGCTTCTTCATCTTCTTAGGCCAGACCCCGATCGCACTGCTCATTACCACTCTCGCGGCGATGGCCGTGCTGGGTCTGCGCCGCGGGGAAGGCAAGAGTGCCATTGAGAAGACTGTGGAGTCCTCGCTCGGCCCCATTTGTTCCGTCATCCTCATCACCGGTGCCGGCGGCATGTTCGGTGGGGTACTGCGTACCAGCGGCATTGGTGATGCGTTGGCGGATTCCATGTCCGACCTTGGCATCCCCGTTATCCTGGCTTGCTACCTCATCGCGGTAGCCCTGCGCCTGGCGCAAGGTTCAGCCACCGTTGCCCTCACCACGGCCGCCGCGCTCATGGTGCCTGCCGTCGAGGCCGGCGGTTTCAATGAAATTCAGCTGGTCCTCATCACGCTTGCCACCGCCGCTGGCTCAGTCTTTGGCAGCCACGTCAATGACTCAGGCTTCTGGCTCGTCGGCCGGCTCATGGGCATGGACGTGTCGACCACACTGCGGACATGGACCGTCAACCAAGCTCTGATTTCCTCGATTGGCTTCGGCATTGTCCTTATCTTCTACGGTGCTGCCGCGCTGCTCTAGTGCCGCAGCTGGAGCAGCGGCAGGATCTCGAAAGCACCAGCTAACCCTGAAACCTGACTTGGCCATTTTAGTGCGGAACAATCCCACCCCACCGCCGAACAACACCAAGTAGCAGTGCAAGAGTGGCGTTGCTCATCCACCCATGACTTAAGTCAGGAAGCACCAGCTAAGCCCGCAAGTACTCGGCCGCCGCGGCGGCAAGCTTCTCCGGGGTGGCGCTGACGTCCAGCACCACTCCTGCTTCCTCTGGGCGCAGTTCCTCCAAGGTTTCGAACTGCGAATCAAGCAGGGATACAGGCATAAAGTGCCCAGAACGCTGACTCATGCGCTCTTTGAGCAGCTCATAGGAGCCGTGCAAGTGCACGAAGACCGTATCTGGCGCTGCGGCGCGAATGAGTTCGCGGTAGGAGTGCTTGAGCGCGGAGCAACCAACGATGGCGCCACCTTCTTGGTCTGCGAGGAAGCGGCCGATGGATTCGAGCCAGGGTTTCCGGTCATCGTCGTCAAGCGCCTGTCCCGAGGCCATCTTCTCGATGTTCGCTGCCGGGTGCATGTCATCCCCGTCCTGGAAGGGAAGGCCGGTGTGCTGCGCCAACAACTCCCCGACCGTGGACTTACCGCAGCTTGAGACTCCCATGATCACAACGTGCTTGTGCATCATCCTCCTTCACACGCCACCCGATTTTATGCGCTACGCACTACGTGACGTAGCGCGGTTCAATACGGCGCGGCTTAGCCCAGCGGCGCGTAGCCAAAGTCACCGCGCTGCACCTGACTGCGGGCATTCCGGTCGAAGGTTGCGCACAAGGCAGCCGCCACGTAGCGCACACCGCCTGCCGGCGAAGAGGAGCCGACGCGCTCGGCGCAGTTCTCCAGGGCTGGCAGGCCGATACTCTCCCCAGGCGAAGTCATGGAGAAGAAGGACGCGGCCATCATCGTGTTGCCATCGGCGCGCACGTATTCCGAGGAGCCCTTAATAGCCTGCCAAGCAATCGCCCCGACGGGATCGGTGCGGAACTGGTCCCGCTCAGTCTGAGTCAGCTCAGCGTTGGCGGCGGGCACGGACAGCGTTGTGATGAGAAGTGCAGCGGATGCGGCGAGTAGAGGAAACTTTTTCATAGGAACACTCTATCTCCCGCGCCACAGTTTTTCTCGGCATTGCCGGCCCCGGCTTAACTGATGACGCTGCGCAACTGCCGAATCTCGGCAGGCCCCACACGGCAACAGCCGCCCAGCAAGCTAACGCCTGCAGCCTGAAGCTCCACCGCTGCGTCGGTCAGGTTCATAGCACCGACGGGAGCAGGACGCCAGTCGCAAGCGCCGTGGTCCCAGTTCTCCCCGCTGTTGGGGCAGGCCAGAAGCGGCTTATCGGTGCCGCTTCGCAGTTGCTTCACCACCGCGCATGCCCGTGATGGGTCGACGCAATTTACGCCCAGGGCTCCCAGTCGCGGCGACTGGTTGGCAAGCTCAATAACCCGCGAGAGCTTCTCGGGGTCCACCGCGATGGCGCCGGTAATACTCAGTGCGAAGGGCTTAAGCTGTGCTTCAAGAAGCTCGAGCAATGCGGCCGCCTCCTCGACGTTGGGAATGGTCTCCGCAAGGAGGAAGTCGGCATCAGTATCCGCGAGTACCGCTATCCTGCGGGCATGCCAGCGCTGTAGCTCACCGCGACGCAGATCATAAGCACCGTCATAGTCCGTCCCCTTCCCCGGACCCGCACCATAGGGGCCGATGGATGCAGCGACCAGCAGATCACCATGGGCAGTGCGCTTGTCGACGACCACTCGCACCGCCTCACGGGCCACTGCGACGCTGCGGCGAAGAAGCTTCTCCGCTTCTTCACCAAGCACATCGAAGGTGACTTGGTAGGAGGCCGCGGTAGCAACCTGCGCGCCGGCGGCGAAGAAGTCCACGTGCGCAGACTCAATGAGCGCGGGGTTCTCCCGCAACACCCGCGCCGACCACAGCGGGCCAGAGATGTCATGCCCCTGGGCTTCAAGGTGGGTTCCGAGGCCGCCGTCGACAAGCATCGGCGCATCACACAGTGCCATAACGCACGAGCCTAGCAGCGCACCGTGCCCGCAAGGTCCAGCTCGACAACAGGAAGTTGTTATAGCTTCGTTATTCGCTTGAGATTGGTGGACTCCCCCACCACGTCAGAACCCTAAGTATCCGCAGCACTCAGGCATGGGACTGCACTCTTCACAACACGCGCCGCGAGCGCGCAGCTAACTGCAAAACCTGTCCGCAAGCTGATTTTTTGGTTGAAACAATCTGGATGTCATGACACGGTGGACGAGTTAGCGATTCCCGCAGCAAGGAGGGGAAATGGCAGCGATTACTGCCAAGAATCTGTACAAGGTCTTTGGCAAACATGCCAAGAGAGGGGTGGAATCCCTCAAGAATGGGTCTACTCGTGAAGATCTCCGCGAGCAGGGCCTCACCGCCGCGGTGATTGATGCCAGCTTTGAGGTTGAACCGGGGGAGATCTTCGTTGTTATGGGCCTGTCGGGCTCCGGAAAGTCCACGCTCATCCGAATGATCAACGGTCTGTGGGATGCCACCTCAGGCGAGATTTTCATTGGCGACCAAAACTTAGCAGCCATGTCGGAGGAGGAGCTACGCGCTGTAAGACGCGACCGTATCTCCATGGTTTTCCAGTCCTTCGCTTTGCTACCCCACCGCACTGTCGGTGAGAACGCTGCGTATGGGCTGGAAATCAAGGGCGTCGGAAAGCAAGAGCGCGAGGCCAAGGCAGAAGAAGCCTTGGCCATGGTGGGACTCGAGGGCTGGGGTGATTCCATGCCAGACGAGCTCTCTGGCGGCATGCAGCAGCGTGTGGGCCTCGCCCGTGCGCTGGCAGCAGATACAGACATCCTGCTCATGGATGAGGCGTTCTCCGCATTGGACCCGCTCATCCGCAAGGACATGCAGGATCAGCTCATCGACCTACAGGCTTCCCTCAACAAGACCATCGTCTTTATTACCCACGATCTCAACGAAGCCATGCGTATTGGTGACCACATCGCCATGATGCGCGACGGCCGAGTGGAACAAATTGGTACCGCCGAAGAGATTTTGCAAAACCCCGCCAATAATTACGTGGCCGACTTCGTTAAGGATGTCGACCGCTCCCGCGTACTCAATGCGGAGAATATCGTCGAACGCCCACAGAACACCCTAAACGCGAGCCAGGGCCCGCTCACCGCGCAAAAGCTCCTGCGCGAATCTCAAAACTCCTGGCTCGTGGTGCTCAATGCCGACCGCACACCAGCCGGCGTGGTCTGGGAAGAGGACATCGCCAAGGCGGTGCGCAACGGCAACAGCGAGCTGCCACTGGATTCCAGCACCACGCACATTGTCCATGAGGGCCAGAACATTGCGGAGCTCTTCGGATATGCCGCCGACACCACGACCCCTCTGCTCGTTGTCGACGGAAACGGCAAGTTCACCGGTGTTATTCCGCGCGTGACTCTCTTGTCCGCCGCATCGAGTGACATCGACACCACTGGAGAGGAGAACTAAGCCATGGATCAAAACGCATTGCCCCGCATCCCCGTGGGCGATTGGGTCTCGGACGGCATTGACTGGCTCACCGATAACGCCGCCGTGCTTTTCGACGCCTTCTCCGCCATCATGAGCTTCCTCATTGACGGTTTCTCAGAGGTGCTCCTCTCCGTCCCTGGCATCATCATGCTCGTCATCTTGGCGTTGTTGGGTTGGTTCTTCCGCTCGCCCAAGTTCGCCATCGGCTCCGCCCTGGGCTTTTTGCTGGTGATGTGCATGCGCCAATGGGACACCATGTTGGAGACCATGTCGCTGGTGCTCATTGCTACTTTGTCTGCCACCATCCTGGCGGTTCCACTGGGCATTTGGGCAGCAAAGTCGAACACTGCCAGCGCGATCATCCGCCCCATCATGGACTTCATGCAGACCATGCCGGCCTTTGTCTACCTCATCCCAGCGGTGACATTCTTCTCTATCGGCGTGGTCCCGGGCATTTTCTCCACCATCATCTTCGCGCTGCCTCCGGGTGTGCGCATGACCGAACTGGGCATCCGCCAGGTGGATAGCGAAACCGTAGAGGCCGGCAAGTCCTACGGTGCCACCAATTGGCAGATCCTCAAGGGCATCCAGCTCCCGCTGGCCGTGCCGACCATCATGGCCGGTATTAACCAGGTCATCATGCTCTCGTTGTCCATGGCGGTCATCGCCGGCATGGTGGGCGCGGACGGCCTAGGCAAGGAAGTGGTCTCCGCCATTTCCACCCTGGATATTGCGCAGGGTGTTGAAGCCGGACTCGCTGTGGTTATCTTGGCTGTCTTCCTTGACCGCCTCACCGCGGCTCTGGGTTCGCTCAAGAGCTACCCGGCCTCGATTCTGAACTTGGTGCGCAAGTAATACCGCGCACGGAGAAACCCTAGACAGACCGAAAACAGTCAACACAAAGAACAAGAAGGACTCACAATGTTGAAAAACAAGATAGTGGCCGCCGTTTCTATTGCGGCTTTAGCTTGTGGTTTGGCCTCCTGCTCTTCCTCGGGCGAGGATAAGACTCTTACCCTCGGCTACATGCCTGCGTGGACCGATACGGTATCCGGGGCCAACCTCCTCAAAGAACAATTCACCGAAGCAGGTTATGACGTAGAGCTCGAAGAGCTCTCCGACGCCGCCGTGTTCTACACCGCACTCGATAACGGTGACATTGATATCTTCCCGCTGGCATGGAGCGAGCGTACTCACAAGAAATACATGGACCAGTACGGCGAGAACCTCGAAGACTTGGGAATTGGGTACGACAAGGCCGAAAGCTTCTTCGCGGTTCCCACCTATATGGACGATGTCAATTCCATCTCTGATCTCAAGGGGCAGGCGGATCGCTTCGGCGGGAAAATCGTCGGAATTGAACCCGGTGCAGGCCTGACTGAGCTGTCCTCCAACACCGTCGATGCTTATGGCTTGGAGGATGAAGGCTACACGTTGGCAACCTCCTCCACCCCAGCGATGCTGGCTGAGCTAGAAAATGCCATCGACAATCAAGAGGACATCGTCGTCACCCTCTGGAGCCCTTTCTGGGCCAACAGCCAGTACGACATCAAGCGCCTAGAGGATCCGGAAGGTTCCATGGGAGAGCCAGAGAACATGCACTGGCTCGCACGCAAGGGCTTTAGCGAGCAGTTCCCCGACGTCGCTGACTACCTCGGGAACCTCACTTTGGATCAGGAGCAGTACGAGTCCCTCGAAAACCTCATCGTCAACGAGTACGAGGATGGCGACGAAGACAAAGCCGTCCAAGAGTGGCTCGGTACCCATGGCGATGCTTTGCCCAAGCTCAATGACGCTTAAACCTCCGGCGTGAGTGGCACCGCGCCTATCATTACCATTTCGATATCTGAAAGGACCATCAAAAATGTTCTCCCGTAAGATTCTGGCCACCGTCTCTGCCCTCGCGCTGAGCGCTTCCCTCGTGGCCTGCTCCTCTGACTCCTCGGACTCCGCATCTGGCTCCGACAATGACGGTGACAAGGGCACCATCACCATGGGCTACATTCCGTCCTGGACCGATGGCCTGTCCACTGCCCACCTTCTTCAGAACAAGCTGGAGGAGGCCGGCTACACCGTTGAGCACGAGCAGCTTAACGACGCCGCCGTGGTCTACACCGCCCTCGCTTCCGGCGACATCGACATCTACCCGTCTGCCTGGTCCGAGTTCACCCACAAGCAGTACATGGACAAGTACTCCGACAAGATTGAGGACTATGGCGCCTACTACGGAAATGCCCGCCTGACCTGGGCAGTGCCGGAGTACATGGATGATGTCAACTCCATTGAGGACCTGAAGGGCCAGGCTGACCGCTTCGGCGGCCAGGTCGTGGGTATCGAGCCGGGCGCAGGCCTGACCAAGGCCTCCCAGGAGACCATCGAAGGCTACGAGCTGGACGGCTACAACCTGTCCACCTCTTCCACCCCGGCTATGCTTTCTGAGCTGAAGTCCGCTACCGACGCTGAGGAGGACATCGTAGTCACCCTGTGGCGTCCGTTCTGGGCTAACGCTAAGTTCCCAGTCAAGGACCTCGAGGACCCGAAGGGCACCCTGGGTGATACTGAGGGTCTGCACTGGCTAGCCCGCGACGGCTTCGAGGAGGACAACCCTGAGGTGGCCGAGTGGCTCAAGGGCCTGAAGCTGGATGATGAACAGTACGGCACCCTGGAAGACCTCGTGGTCAACGAGTACGGCGAAGGCAAGGAGCTGGAGGCCGTCCAGGAGTGGCTGGACAAGAACCCGGACGTGGTAAAGGACATCAAGTAAACTCCCTCACCCGCTCCTAGCGCTGAACCCGTAGCGCCGAACTAGCCCCGCATTGCGTAATCTGACGTGATGCGGGGCTTTGCCGATCCCGCTGCTTAGCTCGGCTACTCACCGTACTGCCATGCCGAGCAAGCTTTCCGAGCGGCCCTTCTTGATATACCGGCAACCGCCACACCTCACTCAAATAGCCCACCCCAATAGCAGTATTATCTTTCCTAATCTTCAAACGGGACAAATGCCCCGCGCTCAAGCCCATTCGCGCTCGTCGTCGCACTTTCACTTGCCGTACCACCCCACTACACATAAGTGCACGCTATACGTTCACAGAAAGTCTCCATGCTTTTACAAAGAAACGGCCAAGGTTTCAACAATAGTTGCCCCCTTTTCACCTAAAACCCCTGAACACAAGGCTACAATCCTGAGCGAGCACCCCCGCACATTACCCCCACTGACTGAAACAATCGGCTCAACCTTTACAAAGTCGGGCCGAAAGTAGGGGAAATCTAAAGAAGCCTAAGGGGCGAGACATGAAAGGCGACAAACATAAAGGCAAAGCTTAAAACTGCTGGTCAACTGGTCTTTCTGCGCCAAAGAGAGCTTTAATTTTAAGTGAAAGTACCGATCGGTACGCGGCAAAAAGCTGCCACTTAACCCTGAAGCAGAAAGAGGTGCCCACTATGTTCCGCCTCCACTTTAGACATACCGCCACAAAAATTGTCGTCCCGATTGCTGCCACCGCAGCACTCTTCGCTGGCTCCCTCAACACCCCTGCTCAGGCTGCTAGTTCCTTCGGTTCTTCCGCCCCGGCCGCGCTCCTCAATACAAAGCCCTCTGCTAGCGGCCCAGCCGCCCCAGCTCCCCGCGCATCCGCCAGTGTGCAAGGCATTATTAAGCAAACCAATGCCCAACGCGTGGCCAATGGCCTCGCACCGCTGCGTGTTGACACGAATCTGACCAACCTCGCACAAGACTGGGCCAACACCCTAAGCCGCGATGGCAAGACCCGACACCGCCCGAACTACTGGACCCACTACCCCGCCGGCCTGCCAGCCGGGGGCGAGAACGTCCTCCAGGCATGGAGCGACTACTCCGACGCCCGCGTTGTCCAGCTGTGGATGGACTCCCCCGGCCACCGCAGAAACCTGCTCGACCCCCGAGCCACGTCCGTGGGCATCGGCATGGCCATCGGTGCTGATGGCAAGCTGTATGCTGTGCAGAACTTTGGGCGGTAGGCTTCGTGCGCCCCGCTACTAAAAGCGCCCGGTAGAGAGATGGTTTTCTCTTTACAGGGCGCCATTCAGGGATTTTTGGATCGGCAGCCTCGGTACGCCCCCCGATCCCAGCGTTCGTGAGGATCACACGCTGAGGCTGCTTGCTGTTCAGAGCGGAAAGCAGCTGAGGCTGCTCACCTAGCGGAGCAGAAAGCTCGGCAAACTGCACCCGTCCATCAGGTACCAGCCGCACCAGCGCCTAGATTGTCGGTGAACGACTATGTAGGCTGCTGCGCCTTTAAAGGCAACCACCCGATAACCAGCTTTAACGATAAGGTTGCCCCAACGCAGAAATCGACTGCATCTCGCGCGTACAAATTAGGTAGCCTGACTTGACAGCATCTCCAACGTCAGGAAATCACAATGAATGATACTCATGCTCTGAGCACTCCCCGGCTTCTCCTTGCGGTGCCGACGGATGCCGATATTGACGCCATCTTCGCCATTCACTCGGATGCCCGCACCTACGAGCACCGCCCTGAACTGGCTATGAAGACTAGGGAGGAAGCCGTGGAGCTGGCACGCGCATGGCAAGCCAATTGGCGAGAGAAGCAGCTGGGCTACTACGTGGTGTCCACGCTTGATGGCAGCACTATTGGTTTCACCGGTGTGCGCCATAGCGAGGAAGCTGGTGAAGAAGTACTCAACCTCTACTACCGCTTCGCACCCGAATCACAGGGACAGGGCTTTGCCAAGGAGGCTGCGTCCGTTGCGATTGCCAGTGCGCGAGAACGTTTCCCGCAGCTCCCTGTCGTCGCCATCATCGACCCCACCAACGAGGCTTCGATTGCTCTAGCATTGAAGCTCGGTCTGCAGCACGTTCCCGGCGCAGGTGTGCCGGATGACTACGAGGTGTACCGCCTCTCCTAGGTTTCGGCCTTCCACGGCACCAACCCCTTGGTCGGGTACCGCGAGTCGACAGTGAAACGCTGGCACACCACCTGAGTGTCATCGTTGATGTCTAACTGCCCGATGTATTCAACGAACTCGGGTGAGCGCCAGAATTGTTCATGCCCGGCGCGCCATTCGTCGGCATTGATGTAGCCCTCGCCCTCGGCGATGGCGTGCTCGTCGCTGACGTCGGCGAGCCGACAGACCTGGACCTCGGTGATACAGATGACGCACACAACGTTGTCGTGTGAATCGAGGACTGCTTCGAGGTTGCCCACGTCCTCCTGCGGTCTGTAGCCGTGCGGATATTCGGCCAACAAGGACGTCGTAGTGGTCTTGGTGCTGTTCAGGATGGCGGTGACGAGGGCGTCGCGAAGCGGGCCAGGGAATGCGAACTCACCGCGGGGCAGTTCCGCTATAGGTTTCAAAGCGTCCTGAGTCATACGTTTACAGTACGTGGCCAGTTAAATGTTGCTGAGTGAGTACGTGCTCGCTTTCTGTTCAACCCGGCGGGATGCTCGCTCCCCCAAACTCGATTCATCCACGACGATGTCCGGGGAGTTTCCCTTGCGCCAAAGATGCTCCTTAAAGGGCTGGTAAACCAGCTTCTTTCCCAATCGCTCCATGCCGCGCCGCCACTTCCTATTGATAGCGGCGCGGCCTTTCTTCAAACTTCAAAGCTCTTCATAAACTTCAAAGAATTCACAAAATTCATAAACTTCACAAGACTTCAAAAGCTCTGTGGTCTAGAGTGAGGGACATGAATCCGAAACACACCAACCCTTTTACGGCTACTCTCGGCGCCACTCCCCCGCTGTTGGTTGGCCGCAGCGATGCCATTCGTGATTTCGGTTTTGCACTCGATGAAGGCCCTGGTGCCCATGAGAGGATCTCACTCATCATCGGACCACGCGGCATCGGCAAGACAGTCCTTCTAAACGCCTTCGAAGACGAAGCGCTCGAGCGCGGCTGGCTCACGCTCAGTGACACTGCAACGACCGGTTTTGTTGAGCGACTGCGTAGCAGCATTATTCAGCTTCTGGCTAAAGAGAGGAAGCAGCTCAAAGGCCTCAACGTCTCCATCCTCGGCATTGGAGGCGGGCTCAATTGGGATACTCGAGCTATTGCAGAGTCCACATATTCACTGCGCAATGCACTGAAAGATTTACTGGCCTACAAACGTGAACTAGACCGGAAATCCCGCCAGGAGCCCGGTGGGGTACTTGTAACACTGGATGAAATGCACCACCAACGCAGCCAGGAGCTCATAGAGTTCGGCGCCACGATTCAACATTTAGTTCGCGAGGGTGAGGACATTTCCGTTGTCATGGCAGGCATCCCGTCCTCAATTAGACCTCTGCTTTCCGGGAAGCTGAACAGTCGTGGCGACACCAATCCAGTCACCTTTCTTCGACGCGCCAACCGCATTGAACTGGGCAGAGTCTCCGATTCGGATGTACGTGAAGCACTGGAGGAACCCCTTCACAGCGCCGCCACCTCATGGTCACAGGACGCTTTGGAAACCGCGGTTGAGGCATGCCATGGATATCCATTCATGATTCAGCTCGTCGGCCAGTGCTCCTTTAGGGAAAAGGCGCGTACCGCTGACGGAGGTACCGAGATTTCTATCGACGCTGCTCAGCGAGGAGTCGCAACAGCACAGCGCAAGCTCGGCCAACTTGTTCATGAGCCAGCGCTGTCGGACCTCTCCCCCGTCGACCGAAGCTTTTTGGTCTACATGGCTCAAAGCGATGGCCCTTCCAAGATGGCGGATATCAAGGCACGCTTCAATAAGACTGATTCTTATGTAGGCAATTATCGCCGCCGGCTTCTCGACGCCGAAATGATCACCACCACGGGCCACGGCGAAGTCGATTTCGCCTTGCCGTACTTACGTGACTACCTCCGCGAGCACGCGGCAAGCCTTATAGCTGAAGACTTCGACGCCCAGTAGCGAGGCCTCCCTCGCCCTCGGACTGCACGCCACACCTACCCCCGCGCGTTTACATCTCTACTATTCGCGCAGAGTTTCCATTCCTCTCAAAGTTATTCATCCGGCTCGCCGGGGAATGCAGCACCTGCCAGCGTCGGTGTTGTCGAAGTGGTGGAGGGAGGGCGTCGCCAAGCGCGGCGTGAAACCGCACCGTGTGCGCGCTGGGACCGTCTGAATAAACGCGGATAATAGTATGCAAACCGCCGCAAAACCTGCGCCTACGTGGGTTTTCCTCGCTGTCGGGAGCTTGAAAAAGTTCAAACTTATCTTAGAATTGTCATCTAGTTCACACTTCCTCCTTGCGGTGCCGCCTCTCACTACGCACGTGGCTGACACGGTTCACCGCGCGCGAAGAAAGGTTCACGCAGATGACAACTCCCCCGCTGGGCGTGTGGTCCGAGGTTGGCAAGCTCCACCAAGTCATGGTGTGTGCGCCGGGGCTCGCGCACGAGCGGCTGACCCCCAGCAACTGTGAGGAGCTGCTGTTCGACGACGTCCTCTGGGTCGACGAGGCCAAGAAGCATCACGCGGAGTTCGTCACCAAGCTGCGCAGCTACGGCGTCGAGGTGCTGGAGATGCACAAGCTCTTGGAGGAGACCCTGGCCACCCCGGGCGGGCGTGACTTCATCTTGGACTTCAAGCTGCTGGATAAGAACGTCGGTGTGGGCATCGGCGGCGAGCTGCTCCACTGGTTCAACGAGATGTCCAACGCGCACCTGGCAGAGCTCCTCATCGGCGGACTGCCTTTCGCCGAAATCCCGAAAGGCTTAGGCCACGGCACCATCGACGCCATGCGTGAGATCTACGGGCCTGACGCTTTTGCGCTGCGCCCGCTGCCCAATACGCAGTACGCGCGCGATAACTCGGCGTGGATTTATGGCGGAGTCTCGCTCAACCCAATGCGCATGCCGGCGCGCCACCAGGAAACACTCCTGACGCGGGCTATCTACAACTATCACCCGCGGTTTGCGCAGGCAGATTTCCAATTTTGGTACGGAAATACCGATGAGGAGCCGGGTCTCGCAGCACTAGAGGGCGGTGACATCATGCCGATTGGCAAGGGCATCGTCCTCGTCGGCATGGGTGAGCGCACCACATGGCAGGGCGTGAGCCAGCTGGCCATGCGGCTCTTCGAGGAGAGTGCGGCGGAGAAGATCATCATCGCCGCCATGGCCGCTGACCGCGCATCAATGCACCTGGACACCGTACTCACTTTCTTGGACGCCGATAAGGTCACCGCCTACCCCAAGGTCGTGGGCACCATCCGGCCCATCGTCTTGCGCCCTTCGACGAGCACGGCGCCTTTCGACGTCGAACTGCCCACCCAGTCTTTCCTCGATGTCGTCGCCCAGGCGCTCGGCATCGGAAGCTTCGAGGTCATCGAAACCGGCGGGGATGTTTATACCGCCGCCCGCGAGCAGTGGGATGACGCCAATAACGTCGTAGCCATCGAGCCCGGCGTGGTGGTGGCCTATGACCGCAACAAGCACACCAATAAGAAGCTGCGAGCCGCCGGCATTGAGGTCGTCGAGATCGGCTCCGCGGAGCTAGGCCGCGGCCGCGGCGGCGGGCACTGCATGACCTGCCCCATCGTGCGCGAGGCGGTGGATTATTAGCGGCCCGATGGGAATATACTTTCGCATTACCCAGCACGTACCCCGCCCCGCATAAGGGAGAGCAGGCGGCGGGGTGAGGGGGACGTCGCCAAGCTCAGCGCCAATTGCACCGTAGTGCCCTCCGCGCGTTTCTTACCCCGAGTGAGAGATTCGGACATAGCAGGACCGTTAGTCCCCTCAACCTCACGGTAGAAAACGGGCAGAGTGAAGCACACTGCCAGCGGATTTGATTAGAACCGCTAAAATTCACCAACCCCATATAGGGTTAATCAAATTATTGTGCACGAAAGGTCAAAACACTGGCAGTCACCATATTGACATTGCTAACTCCCCCATCGTCCTAAGAAAAACCATTCCTACTTTTCCTAGGAGTGCGCTTCCGACACCTAGGATTGCTTCAGGATTAAATTAGTTCCCCATCATTCTTTGAGTTTCTTTAAGGACGGTATCCAGGTGCACATCAAGGGACTCCGCGTGCTCGCGCCGCTGACAGCTACAGCCGCGATGGTAACCGCGGTCTTCATCGCGCCCGTGGCACAGGCGGCCAGCATTCCGCCCATGCCACAGGCCTACCCCATCACGAACCTCTACAAGAGCTGCAGCGCAGCAGGCGAAGATATCACCACGCCGGAGTGGCACTTCGCAGAAACCGGCCGCCGTTACCTAAGCGACGGCACCCTGCAGTTCAAGAACACCACGAACCAGGAGGTGCCATACACCGCCTCCGTGGAAACGGGCACCAACCACAAGATTGAGGCCAACTCCAAGGCCGCTATGCCTTCTGGCTGGGACACCACCGCCAAGTCCGATATCGGGTTGAAGCTGAGTAACGGCTGGCAGGAGAAGGAAACCTTTGGCCCCATCACGCTCAAGCCGGGCGAGTCCTTCCGCGTGGAATACGGCGTGGTGGAAAAGGACTTCATCTCCATGTTCGTCGGCTGCAACGACGACCGTCTGGAGAACATGCCCGGTGCAAACGTCATCCGCGGCAAGGGCCCGGCCGAGCGCTATGCCTTTGCCTACATCATCAAGGCGGACGGCTCCGTTTCGGACCTGGCCATGGAGATTCCCTCCCGCTCCCCGGGCGCCAATTCCAAGCCCATCGAGGGCAACTACACCTCCGTATCCGGCCCCAGCCTGGAAAAGATTGCGGATCCAAAGAAGGATGAAATCATGCAGCCTTCCGAGGAACTGCAGCGCGATCCCTCCTGGCCCAAGGAGGGCGAGACCTGCGAAGGCCGCGATAGCTCCTGGTACCCGCTGGACATCACTGCGGTGAAGCCGACCTTCCGCAAGCCGGGCTACTCCACGGACTTCCTCAACTGGTCCAAGGGTGACTACGAGTACGCGCCGGTCACCGACTTCGTCGTCGGCGCCGAGCACGCGCCGTACACCAACTGGCAGGGCAACCGCGGGGATATCCCGAAGGGCTGGCTCGAATCCGTCGGCGCGGTCAAGCGCGCTTACATGCCGGTGGGAACTGAACTCGAGCACATCGACCTCGCTCCCGGCGAACGCGTGCGCGTGGAGTACGGCACCACCATGACCCGCATCAACTACCGCGAAATCCACTGCGGTAAGGACGGAAAGTACAGCCTGACCTCCAACTACAAGCAGACCACCGCACCCAGCGGCTTCTGGGCGGAGGCCACCATCACAAGCAAGGACGGCTCCACCCGCACCGAGGACGTCACCCCGGAGGAGTACCACAACCTCCCAGTCCCGACCCAGACCATCTACTAATCCCCCTTTTACTTCCCAAAGGAGAAATCACCATGTTCAAGACCAAGATTGCTTCCACCACCGCCGCCGTGGCCGTCGCTTGCGGCCTGATCGCTACCCCGGCCGCCAACGCCCTCCCGGCACGTGACCTGGGCCCGGCCAACCCGACCACCATTGGTGAGCACTGCACCAACCCGGGCGACACCGGCCAGACCGTTAAGATCAAGCGCACCTACTTCGACGGCTCCGCTGGCTCCTGGACCATCTCCAACTACAACGATGAGCCGCTGCCGGTGACCCGCTCCATCAAGGAAACCAAGACCAAGACCTGGAACGTCTCCGCCGGTGTGGACTTCAAGCTGCTGGATCTGATCAACTTCACCTTCTCCTCCAGCTACACCGACTCCCAGTCCTACGAGGTCGGCGAGCAGGTCGGCCCGTACAACATCGCTCCGGGCAAGACCGCCGTCATGCGCGCGGGTTGGGTGGTTTCCGACTTTGAGGGCCAGAAGACCATCTGCGGTTCCGATAACACCTGGCAGGCTAACGGCGACACCTTCACCGCTACCTTGCCGAAGGAGCGCCACGTGGAGGTCTCCACCCGCGACAACAACGATTGGGGCTAAGACGTGCTGAAGAAGTCCATCGCGCGCGCTGCCGCGAGCGTCTTCGCTGCGCTGAGCCTGCTGGCAGCCGCTCCCGTTGCCCACGCCGCTGACTTCGGCGGGGACTTCGAGCTGCCCCAGCGTTGGAACGATGATTTCAAGCCGGGCACGCACTGCGCAACACCCGGTGAGAATGGCACCTATGTCACCGCCACTCGCCGCTGGTTCAAGCAGACGGATGCCACCAGCGTGGCCAACCGTAACGATGAGCCCGTGCCGGTCAGCCACACCGTGACCCAGGCCCGCACTCAGACCATTGAGGTCTCCGGCTCCATCAAGGGCGAGGGCGAACTGGCCAAGGTGCTGACCCAGACCTACGGTTTCAACTATGTCCACGAGCAGCACTGGAAGCTCAACCAAGAGGTTGGCCCGTACACTCTGCCGGCGAACTCCCAGGGCAAGCTGGTGTGGGGCTTTACCATGCTCGACACCGACGGGCAGGACGTTCGCTGCAACGCTGATCAGGAATGGGAGGCCGTGGGCAAGCCCTACTCCGCCACCGTTCCGGAGGCGCGCTACTCCGAGCTGCAGCTTGGCGATGCCCCCGTCTGGAACTAACCCAGCTATCTCACCCGCCCAGACTTTACAAAAGAGGGCACCTTCACACCGCTTCGCAGCGGCCGAGGGTGCCCTCTTTTTGGCGTTTCACAGCATGATCAAACGGCAGCGGGAGCATTGCAGAACGGCAATGGGAACCTTGCAGAATGGCAACGAAGTCTTTGCAGAACGGCAGCGCGAGCATTGCGGAACCACAACAGCGCAGGCGATTCCTACCAATAGGTGACAACCACTGGGCGATGCTAATCTCGTCGCTCTGGCACGGCTAACCCGCGACGCCGAACGGCCTCCACGCATTTCGAGGACCACGAATATACTGCGCCACATGCCTCATCGAATCTTTTCCGTGCCCTTCGCCGACATCTATCCGCACTACGTCAACAAAGTGGAGCGCAAAGGCAGGACTGTCAGCGAGCTCCACGAAGTCATCACCTGGCTTACCGGCTACTCGGTTGAAGGACTGGGGAGGGTCCGGGAGCAAAAGATCACCCTCGAGGAGTTCTTCGAGCAGGCCCCTCAACTGAACCCGTCTCGCCACCTCATCACTGGCAGCATCTGCGGGCACCGTGTCCAGGACATCGAGGACCCACTGATGCAGAATATTCGGTACCTGGACAAGCTCGTTGACGAGCTAGCCAAAGGAAAGGCCATGGCGAAAATCCTTCGCGGCTAGTATTCGCCAACTGCGCTATTCAAAGCTTCAAGCTTTAAGCCACAAAGGGGTACGGCGGCGCGGTCTTCTCACGGAAGAAGTAGCGCGCGTGCGTATGGCGGACGGATTCTAAATTCTTAGCGCCAATCGCCACAATCTCGACGTCAGGATCCTTATTTACTTGATCCAGTCTATGACGAGCGCGGGTTCCCTCGATGAGGGATTCGTACTCAGTTACTTCCAGTGCACCTGTCGGTCGATGGTATTTAATCAAATAGGCTGGCATCGATTTATTCTCCCTCCACGTCACGTTGAACTCGGCGTTCTTCGAATTCATGGATTAATTTATCTAGCATCTTATACATGCTACGTCGCAATTGACGTGCTTCTCTTTGCGTTGTATCAGCAGGTTGGTTGCCTTCGAAAGGCTCAGTAAGAATATCGACGAGCTTTTCCACCCTGTTTACGACTTCGGACAGTTCATGCAAAGCGCGGGTCTCAATCTCAAATCCTGCCGGAATTTTTCCGCCGAATTCGAGGTATCGGATTTCTCTCCCCTACAAGTCTCCTGCCATTTCATAAAGGTTTGCCCACTGCGACTGAAGCGCCGTTCGTAACTGAATTTCTGCACGCCCGGCCTCAGACATCACATGTAGGTGCACCGCGCGATAGCCCGAGTGCGGTTCCTCGCGCATGTCCCGGAGCTCTACCTTCCTCGCCCCAGCCTTCATAAGATCTCGAGAAAGAAGCTCCGCCAGTATCGATTGTTCCTTTAGAGTCACGTCGAGATCCAGCCGTACTCCAGAGACGTCTTGGATATTCTCCAAAGGAAAGCTCGGCATTCGACTCAACTTCTCCCTCAACGTGTCTCGTGTTTTTACACGAGAACCCAGGAAGTATGTATCTGAATCTGGCTCCACAATCGAGTCTGAACTCAGCGTCAACCGATTATCAAGTTGTGCCATGGTCTGACCTGCTTTTTGAATTATCGCATCACACAGGGCTGATTGCTGGCCCAAGAACAGACCAAACCGTTCCTCATCAACCGCTTCCCCATTCCGTAACGCACTTCCTATTCGATGTACTTGTCTCTTACTAAACGTCGTCGGCTTGTGTTCCAAGAACCTCAAGGTTCCCCCTTCTTCGATAATGGCAACCCCCAAGACGAAGTGTTGCCTGTAGCTCCAGACACCCTTGCTAGACCGCGTGCGTGCGGACGTGCATTCCCCCACCTCTTGGATGCCTGCTCTAAAGAATACGAGGGCGACCGGACATCAACACCACAATGTCGCTCATGCGTTCGATGGTCAATTTCAAACGCACACCCCAGAAGTCAAGAGAAGACACACCCCACCTTCAGCTTTGCCATACTTAACGCATGACTTCGCTAGAAACTTGTGCCAGCGACTGGGCGGAAACAATTGCGGCCGCACTCGAGCGCGAATTCCCCGCCGCGATGCACCACACAAGCGCTTCCACAGAAGACTGCGACGTGCGCCCCGCAAGCTGCACCCCAGTTTCTACGGTTGTTTCAACTGGCACTCCAGCGTCCACATGCAGTACTCAGGCACGCTACTAAACGAGATTCTTGGTCCCGAGTCTCCCAAAGAACTTTCTGCGCTTCTCGACGATCGCCTCAGCACAGAAGCCCTCACCACGGAATACAACTACCTCCTTGCCCACCCCGGATATGAAATACCCTATGGGCGCGCCTGGCTGCTGCAGCTCGCCTCGGTTCTCCTTTTTGGCGACGACCACAACTACCCGCTCGAATGGGAGCTGTCTGGGCACGATTTCCTATCCAACGGACTATCGGAGGCGCTACTCATGTCGCGCGTTCTGCCGGATTTCCCGCGGTGGTTCGACAGTTTCCTTCCCCACCGCGCCGAGGCACTGGACTTTCTTACACAAATTCCTGAGGTACTCGACCCAACCGATGGCCGTTTGGCCCACCTCTACGGCCTAGCGCTGACCAGGGCGTGGATGCTCGTTGAACTCGCTGAGCATTTCGACGCCTCCGTCCTACCCCGCGCACAGGCGCTTGCTGCCAGCGCACAACCGCAGCTTGTCGACGGCCACTTCATGTCCACCCACTGGCTCATCACCTACGCACTACGCTTTCAGCTCGCCTGTGAGGGAAAACGCGTGGATGAGCTTCGGTAACAAGTGATTCATAACGCACACTTAAGGAATGGTTACTGAGCGAGTAGTACTGTAATTTTCTAATTATCGTTCTTCTCAGGAGCTCACCATGGATTCTCGCTACTCGGCACAGCGCGATAGCTACCGCCTGCCGGAAGAAGGAATCCGTATTGATCTTCGTGCTGAGCGTGCACGCCGTAGCCGCTCTCTTCAAGGCCGCGCGGACGCTACCCCTGAGCGCTCGGCCTACCGGCCGCGACGCCGCCCCAGCCAAGAACGGTTAACTTCTCCCTCTTCGACCGCTACCCCTTCACGGCGATCCGCTTCCCTGTCGGCGCCTACCCAACAAACACCAACACGAACAGCACCGACGAGAAAACAAGGAACTTCACCACGGCGCCACGCAGCGCGCCATCGCCAGCCTGACAGCCGTCGCGGGATGGGGGTCCTCCTGATTCTGGCGTTGGTGTTCCTCGGGATTGTCGCCGCGCTTAAGTTCAATAAGGAACCAGAAGCACCCGCGCCGCAACCCGCCGACGTAGTCACGGAACCCGCCGCAGTCATCGAGCCCTCCCCCGCAGTCGAAATGTACATCCCCGCGATTGACGTACGCACAGATTTCGAGGAAGGCTCCTGCCGAGTCAAAGACAACAAGATCAATCCGGACTCGATGAATAAGGCCTGCACCTATATCGCGGAAGATAAGCCTTATTCACTTCCTGCTACGGATGCACAGGACATCGTGGTTATTGCTGGCCATACCGGCGCGGGCGTGCCGGCAGTCTTCAATAATCTCTATGACGGCCGCGCCGATGAACACAAGGCTTCTATAGGCGACAAGCTTTACCTGCGCACGCAAAACTCCGGCGATCAGTGGCTGGTGTACACCGCAACGGATTTGCACGACCCCTCAAAGGACGGTCTCGAGCGGGATGAGAGCATCTGGGGCGCCGATGCCCAGCCCGGCCGCCTGCTCACCATCAGCTGCATCCAGCCAGCCAACCCACTGGCAGCGGCGGAACGCAATGCAGTGGTGGGGTGGCAGTTTGAAGGCGTAGCCGAAACGCCTGAAGCTGCCACTAACCAAGGCTAGAGCTTCCTGCCATACCCCCATAGAGGGGGACACTCAGCGCATTGGTGTTTTATCGAATATTTTCGCAGCTCAACGATTTCGCCCTACACATTCATGCAGGTAAACAGGCCCCAAAGACACAATGGGCAGGCTTCCACGTGTCGAACACGCGGCCCGTTTGGCGCGATAAGCATCCGCCATGTTAATAAGAGAAACCCCCAAACCCTTGTGACTGATGTGAAAGTTGTGACTATTGTTGTTCACGTTGGGTTGAATCCCTCTCACTACCCTCACAAGGAGAAACTTATGAAGCACATCAACCGCACTTTGACCGCAGCCGTCCTGGCTGGTTCCCTCGCACTCGGCGGCACCGCCGTTGCCTCTGCCCAGATCCCGGCCCCGGCCGAGTTTGAACTCGATGGCGTGACCTACCAGAGGCAGGCCGACGGTACCTACGCGCACCGCAACGAGGACGGCGAGCTGGACGGAACCACCAAACTGACCGAAGAGCAGGCACAGTGGGCTTGGGAGCAACTGCAGGCTCGGCAGGCCCCTGAAGAGGAAGCTCCTGAAGAGGATGCTCCGGCCGACGATGCAGAAAACCCGGAAGGCGAGGGCAACGAAGGCTCCACCAACGAGGGCGAAGGCTCCACCAATGAAGACCCCTCCTCCAGCGAGACTGACTTCGACAAGAAGCAGCTGGCTTGGCTGGCTCTGCCGGCTGCCCTCGTCATCGGTGGCGTGACCTGGTACCTGGCCAAGGATGGAAAGACCTACGTGAAGTCTCAGGAGGCTGCACAGAAGGACGCTCCGACCGCCGAGGAGAAGGCTGCTTCCGAGCAGATGCTGCAGGAGAACAAGGACGAGGTCATCGCCCAGGGTGGCCAGATTGCTGACAGCACCGCCGCACAGACCCCGGCACAGACCCGCGGTATCTCCGCTGAGACCGGCTCCAACACCGTTGCTCGCGGCCTTGCCGCCCTGGTCTTCGCAGCCATGATCGCTGCTGGCGCTTTCGCCGCTCGTCGCAAGTTCTTCGCTTAAGAACAACTAGCGCCACACACCGCGTTTCTCCCCCACCTAAAGGCGGAGGAACGCGGTTTATGCGTTTTGCCAACCTCCCGACGCGCAAATCACCACCGCCCAACCGGTGGCACACCTTGAGGCAAGTTAAAAATTCAACGAATGAACTAGAACATCGATAGGCCACAACATCAAAGTTAACCAGGAGCATTGCCACAAAATGGCTCCTCGCAGACACCCCCAACCGCCACCCCGCACCCTGAGACCTTCATGACAATTCCCGTGGAATAGCTTAAAAATACAAAATAGTTTGACTCATCTCACTTTTTTCTGGTTAGTATGTGGGCAGTCGAAATCAGTTAACGGTGACAACATCGTCTGATACGGCATTGACCCAACTTTCCCGATCTATTCCCAGGAGAAGAAACATGAAGCGCATCTCCCGTAACCTCACCGCAGCAGCCCTGACCGGCGCCCTCGCACTCGCAGGCGTGACCGCCGCTCACGCCGAAGAGGGCAGCAGCCAGGACACCAACACCAGCTCCTCCGCCGGTACCGAGGGTAATAACGGCAGCAGCGAGCAGGGCGGCGACAACGGCAGCAGCGACGGAGACAAGGGCGACAAGAACAAGGATGGCCAGAGCTCCTTCGATGACTTCAAGGGCAAGCTCTCCTCCAAAGACGGCAAGCCGACCGACTTGGGCATCGCCGCTATCGTCCTAGGTGTCCTCGGCGCACTGGCCGCAGTCGGCCCAGCCGCAGCACAGGCACTGGGAATCAACCTCCCGTTCTAGTTCAAAGCTTCTACACCTAAGCTTTTAAAGCGCCAAGCTAAAGGCGTTAACCAGCAACACCCCCATCACGCGACAGCGATGGGGGTGCTTTCACTTCCCACAGCCGCAAAGATGAGGGACACACTTCACAAAATGACGTGATGCGGGCTACACTAGTCACCCATAGATTGTTCAACAATTCGGGAACTATAGAAGAGGTGTCCTCCTGCTATGAGCGCGCTGCACATAGACCTCAACGCTGACCTCGGCGAGACTACCGCCGGCAACCCCGTGGCCGATGACGCCGCGATGCTCCAGCTCGTCTCCTCCGCCAACGTCGCCACCGGCTTCCACGCCGGCGATCCGCACTCCATCGCGGGAACGCTGAAGGCGGCCGCAGAAGCAGGAGTTACCGTCGGCGCGCACGTTGGTTATAACGACCCAGCAGCATTCGGACGTCGCTTCATCGATTACGCCCCTGCCGAGCTTGCCGCCGAAATCACCTACCAAATCGGTGCCCTCCAAGCCTTGGCCCAGGCCAACGGGACTCGGGTGGCCTACGTGAAGCCGCACGGCGCAATGTACAACACCATCGTCCACCACGAGGCCCAGGCCCACGCGGTTATCGACGGCATCAAGGCCTTCGGCGACCTGCCCGTCATGCTGCTGCCCGGCGGCATCGCCGTCGACATCGCCGAAAAGAAGGGCCTCACCGTCATCCGCGAGGCCTTCGCCGACCGCAACTACAACCCCGATGGCACGCTCGTCTCACGACGCGAGGCGAATGCGGTAATGGGTGATGAGGGGGACGTCGTCAAGCGCGTGCTCGAGGTCGCCGAAACCGGCTCTATTACCGCCATCGACGGCTCCGTGCTCAACGTGGATGCCCAGTCGGTGTGCACGCACGGTGATTCGCCCGGCGCGGTCCAGCTGCTGCGCGGTGTGGTCAAGGAACTGCAGGCGCACGGAATTGAGATTCGGAGCGCCATCTGATGCATATTCACCCCGTAGGAACGCGCGCGCTGCTCGTAGAGCTAGAGGACTTGTCCCAAGTCATGGCGTGGCACGCGGCGCTCGACGCTAATCCACTCAAGGACCAAGTCGATGCGATTGCCGCCGCCACCACCTTGCTGCTGACCTTTGCCACGCCGAACTCCGCCGCCGCAGCCGCTGAGAAGCTGCAGGATTTCCGCCCCACCGCGCAGGCGGGCGAGGATCCGCGCTTTGTGGAGATCGACGTTCTCTATGACGGCGAGGACCTCGATGAGGCCGCCGAGTTGATGGGTATGTCGCGCGAAGGCCTCATTGATTGGCACACGTCCACCGAGTGGCTCGCCGCTTTTGGCGGCTTCGCGCCCGGTTTTACTTATTGCACCCCGGCGGACTCGGCGCAGAATTTCAACATCGAGCGCCGCGCCACCCCGCGCACTGCGGTGCCGGCTGGTGCCGTCGGTATTGCCGGCGGTTTCTCCGCTGTCTACCCGCGCGTCTCCCCGGGCGGCTGGCAGCTGTTGGGCACTACTTCAACTCCGATGTGGGAATCTGATGCCCACCCGCCGGCACTGGTCCAGCCCGGTGACCGCGTGCGCTATCGCGCGGTGAGCTCGCTGCCGGACGTGGTGTCCACCACGCCTTTTGGCCGCCGCACCCCGGCGCGCTTGCCGCGCTTGGAGGTCCTCGATGCTGGCCTGCTGACGCTTTATCAGGATCAGGGCCGCCCCGGCCGCGGCAACTTGGGCGTCACGCCCTCGGGTGCTGCGGACTTGGCCGCTGCAGCCACAGCTAACGTCGCGGTGGGCAACCCGCGCGGCGCCACCGTACTAGAGAATATCGGCGGCATTCGCCTGCGCGCGCTGACCGACGCCGTCGTGTGCGTCACCGGCGCCCAATCCCGCGTGCTTCTCGACGATATGCCGGTACACCTCGCGCGCCCAGTGCTCGTCACCGCAGGTTCGACGGTGACGGTGGATCCCGCGACGGTGGGCCTGCGCAGCTACATCGCCATCCGCGGTGGCATCGTGGCGGATGCGGAGCTGGGCTCAGCCTCCACCGACGTGCTCTCCGGGCTGGGGCCTACACCGGTACGGCTGGGCGATGTCATCGGTGTCCTCCCCCGCTCCACCGCAATGACGGATGCGCAGCTGAGCAACCCGATGCGCGTTCGCGAAGGCGCGCACGGACAGACCGAGGGTGTGCTGCGCTGCGTGCTCGGCCCGCGCGATGACTGGTTTACGCCCGAAAGTCTGGAGGCGTTCCTGGCCACCGAGTGGACCGTTACTGCACAGTCCAACCGCGTGGGCGTGCGCCTGGTCGGCCCGGAGGGCTCCGTGGCGTTGAGCCGCGCCCGGGAGGGCGAGCTGCCCTCGGAGGGCATGGTCGCTGGCTCCGTCCAGGTACCGCCGAGTGGCGAGCCCGTGATTTTCCTCCGCGATCACGCCGTGACCGGTGGCTACCCGGTCATCGCCACAGTCCTCGAAGAAGATATTGATATCGCCGCGCAGCTCCCGCCGGGGGCGACGGTCCGCTTTGAACTCGCTTAAACACTAGTAAAGGAACACCCACCCATGATCTCTGCAGTCCTTATTGCTAACCGCGGCGAGATCGCCGTCCGTATCGCCCGCACCGCGCGTGACCTGGGCATCCGCTCCATCGCCATTTACTCCGAAGCCGATGCCGGCGCCCTGCACACCCAGGTGGCCGACGAAGCCTATGCCCTGCCCGGCAACTCCGCGGCGGATACCTACATGAACATCCCGGCGCTTCTCGATATCGCCGTGCGCGCCGGCGCTGACGCCATCCACCCCGGTTATGGCTTCCTCTCGGAGAACGCCGACTTTGCCCGCACCGTGGCCGAGGCCGGCTTGACGTGGATTGGCCCGTCGCCTGAGTCCATCGAGCTGCTCGGCGACAAGATTGCCGCGCGCCGCGTGGCCGAGGAGGTCGGCGCCCCACTGGCACCGGGTACTTCTGATCCCATCGATGACTGGCAGGAGGCCCGCGCCTTCGCTGAGGAGCACGGCCTGCCCATCGCCATCAAGGCTGCATACGGCGGCGGCGGACGCGGCCTGAAGGTGGTGGAAAACCTCGAGGACATCGAGGCGGCCTTCAACTCCGCCGGCCGCGAGGCCAAGGAGGCCTTCGGCCGCGCGGAGTGCTACGTGGAGAAATTCCTGACGCACCCGCGCCACGTGGAGGCGCAGATTCTGGCCGATACGCACGGCAACGTCGCCGTGCTGGGCACCCGCGATTGCTCCACGCAGCGCCGCTTCCAAAAACTCATCGAGGAAGCCCCGGCGCCCGCGCTTTCCGACGAACAGCGCACCGGCATCCACGAGGGTGCCCGCGCTATCTGCGCAAAGGTGGGCTACACCGGTGCCGGCACGGTGGAGTACATCGTCTCCGAGGATGGCACGATCTCCTTCCTCGAGGTCAATACCCGCGTGCAGGTGGAGCACCCAGTGACCGAGATGGTCACGGGCGTGGACATCATCGCCGAGCAATTCCGCATCGCCTCCGGCGAACCCCTTTCCTTCGTGTCCTCATCTTCGTCCGATGCGTCTGAAGCGCATGCGTCTGAAGCTCATGCTTCAGACCCTGAAATGGACGGCCACGCCTTCGAGTTCCGCATCAACGCCGAAGACATCCTCAACGGCTTCGCTCCCTGCCCCGGCACCATCGTGCGCTTTGAGCCGCCGACCGGTCCTGGCATCCGCGTCGATTCGGGTGTGCGCTCCGGATCCATCGTGCCGCCCTACTATGACTCGCTCGTGGCCAAGCTCCTGGTCTGGGGCCCAACCCGCGAGATCGCGCTGAAACGCGCGCAGCAGGCCCTTCAGGAATTCGATATCGAAGGTGTTCGCACCGTGCTGCCCTTCCACCGCGATATGGTCTCCTCCCAGGTCCTCGTGGACCATGGCGACGCCGATGCCGCGGCCGGCATCTACACCGACTGGCTCGACCACAACTACCGCCCCTCCGCGGAGGCCACGAGTACTACCGTTCCTGTCGAGGCCATCTACGCGCAGCGCACCCGCGTGGCGCTGGAAATCGACGGCAAGCTGGTCAGCGTGGGCTTCCCCACCGATATGTTGTCGCAGGGGCCGGTGAAGGGGGCGTCGGCAAGCGCGGCGTCTGGGGCCAGCGACAGCGGCAACGAGGTGACATGCCCCTACGAGGCTAACCTCGTGGCATGGAACGTAGAAGACGGCGAGATGGTCGAAGAAGGCCAGGCCATCGCCACGATCGAGGCGATGAAGATGGAATCCGCGGTCAAGGCCTCGTCCTCGGGCAAGCTAAGCCGTGTGGCGAAGGAAGGCTCGAGGCTGGAACCGGGTGCGGTGATCGCCACGATTTCCTAGCCGGCGGGCTACTGTAAGTCGCATGCTTGCAGATTCCGTCGCCTCCGCCCTCCGCGCCGCCATCTCCGAAGGCGAGTACATGCCTGGGCAGCAGCTCAGCGAGGTCCGCGCAGCCGAGCGCTTTGAATGCTCCCGCAACACCTTGCGGGAGTCTTTCGCTATGCTCGCTTCCGAGCGGATCGTGGAGCGCATCCCGCACAGGGGCGTCTTCATTGCCACCCCGGATGCCGATTTCGTGCGCGATCTATATTTAGCGCGCGCCGCCATCGAGCCGGCTGCTGCGCGCTACGCCGCCTTTGAGGACCCAGGCGAGTTGGTGCGGCTGACCGAATCCGCCGTGCAAGACGGCGCTCCCCGCCCCCTCATCAACCAGCGCTTCCACAAGAGGTTGGTCGCTGGTCTGGGCTCACCGACGCTGGACCGCTCCATGTCTCATCTCCTAGCGCGCATGCGACTCACATTCTTGCTGACATTGGAGCGCTACCCGCAGATTCACGATAACCACGTGCAGGCCAACATCGACTTAGCCCACCTCATCGCGCAAGGCGAACGTGAGGCCGCCGCCGATGCCTGCCGCGCGGACTTGATGCGCGCGATGGAATCGATTCTTCGGGTCCTCTAGCTGCGCCTGCGCTCCTGTTAGCCGGTTCCACCCGCGCGAAACTGCTCGGCCCACATGGTTCTAGTGAGATGGTTCGGGTCAAAAGGTTCGTTTACCCCCAAGTGAACCATGTACGCATTCACAGAAGGTTTGTTTGCCCCCAAACAAACCTTCTGACCAGAACCATCTGAGTAGAACCATGTATCGGCGTCATGAGAGCTAGAGGAAAACGCCACCGAACTGGGGCTCAGGGGATGAGGAAATCGCGGTCCGGGATGTCGGTGACGAGCATCTTGCCTGGGGCGTGCGTGATGGCCAGGCTAGGCCGCGAGTTCATCACGATGGCCTGCGGAGTCACGCCGCACGCCCAGAAGACCGGGATTGTGCCCTCAGGAATGTCGACGGCTTCGCCGAAATCGGGCTGCGATAGGTCTTCGATGCCGATGGCGGCCGGGTCGCCCACGTGAACCGGGGCGCCGTGGACGCCTGGATAGCGGGAGGTGATGCGGACGGCATCGGACACCTGGCTCGCAGGAATGGGGCGCATGGAGACCACCATCGGCCCCGAGAAGGCACCCGCCGGGGCGCAAGGAATCGTCGTGCGATACATCGGTACGTTGCGACCTTGGTCGATGTGCGCAATGGAAATGCCGTTCTCCAGAAGGGCGTTCTCCAAGGTAAAGGAACAACCGATGAGGAAGGAGACGATATCTTCGGAGTAGAAAGGGGAAGCGTCGCCAAGCGTCTGCGTGAGCTGGCCGTCCTCGTAGAGGTTGTAGGCCGGGATGTCGGTGCGGATGTCCCCGCCCGGGATGAGGTCAGAGGTGAACTGCCCGGCCTCCAGCACGCCGACGATGGGGCACGGCTTGGGATTGCGCTGCGCGAAAAGAAGGAAGTCGAAGGCGTACTCGCGCGGCAGGGCAATGAGGTTGGCTTGCATAAAGCCGCGGGCGTGGCCGGCAGTGGTGGTCATGTCGTGTGCGCGGGCAAAGGCGCGCACTTCTGCGGGAGTCTGCATCATGCCCATAGGTTAACGATTCCCGAGATGGATTTAACGCCAATGAAGATTTCCAGCACGAGTGCTAACACACCGGCGATGAGCAGCCACATCGGCTGCTTAACACCGTGGGTAAGGTCGTGGCGTTTGAACGCGACCCACATCACCATAGCGAAAGCGATGGGCAGGATGATGCCGTTGAAGGCACCCGCGAAAATGAGGAGTTTCTGCGGCGCGGAGTTGAGAATGCCGAAGAGAATGGCGCAGACAACGATGAAGCCTACGGTGAGGAAATTGCGGGTGCGCGGGCTGACCTTCTGGGTGGTCACGAAGGTGATCGAGGTGTAGGACGCGCCGATAACGGAGGACAAGCCGGCAGCGAAGAGCACAACGCCGAAGGCGCGGAGACCAAATTCGCCGGCGGCGTGGCGGAAGGCATCGGCAGCCGTGTTGTCTTCAGAGAGGGCAACGCCCGTGGCGACGACACCCAGGACCGCGAGGAAGAGCAGCACGCGCATGATGCCGGTGACGATGATGCCGAGGACAGAGGTCTTGGTAATCGCGTTGACGTTTTCCGGTCCGGACAGGCCGGAGTCGATGAGGCGGTGCGCGCCGGCGAAGGTGATGTAGCCGCCCACGGTGCCACCGATGAGGGTGGTGATGACGAAGAAATCGACGCTCTCCGGCATGACGGTATTCTTCAGGGCCTCGCCCACCGGCGGCTGGGAAACAATCGCCACGTAGAGCATGAGCAGAATCATGATGGCGCCCAGCGCGGCGACGATGCGGTCGAGCGCGACGCCCGCCCGCTTGGACAAGAAGATGAAGATGGCGATAGCGGAGGCGATAAGGCCGCCGATACGAGCATCGATGCCCAGCAGGGCGTTAAGGCCGAGGCCCGAGCCGGCGATGTTGCCGATATTAAAGACCATGCCGCCGATGAAGACGAGAATGGCGAGGAACCATCCCAGCCCGGGCAGAACAGTATTACCCAGCTCGTTGGCCCGCATGCCGGAGATGGCGAGCACACGCCACACGTTCAGCTGAATGGCGATGTCGACGATGATCGACAGCGCAATGGCGAAGGCAAAGGCCGCGCCCATCTGCACGGTAAAGACGGAGGTTTGGGTCAAAAAGCCCGGGCCGATGGCGGAGGTGGCCATGAGGAACATGGCGCCGGCCATGGCGCCGATGCCCTTGGGAGCCTGCGCTTCTTGCGGCGCGTTCTGGGCGGCTTCCTGGGAAGCGGAGGGATTGGTGGGTTCCGAACTCATTGTTGGGCACCTTTCGTGACGAAGGTCGCATTAAACGTTGGTGAAAGCATAAGGGTTGTTGAACAATCTGTAAACAGCGCGGGGGTGGCGCACGTTACACCCACGCCAAAAGTGCAGCCACCCCCACACCCCTCGCCTGATTTCATTGCACGGCAATAGAAAGTGACCTAGGATACAAGTTAACTAATGGCCATTCGCATAAATCTATGGAGGAATTCATGCCCCAGGACATTTACATCGCCGGGGCTGCACGCCTGCCTATCGGTAAATTCGGCGGCAGCCTCGCCCGCCTCTCCCTGACCGAACTTGGCTCTCTCGCGGCCGAGGCAGCGATTGACCGTTCGGGCCTAAAAGGCGAAGATCTAGATACCGCCGTGGCCTCCAACGTCATGCCCGTCGTGCCGAAGGACCTCTACCTCTCCCGCGCGATTGCCCGGAACGTAGGGTTGCCAGACTCCTCCACTGCCATGGGTGTTAACCGCCTCTGCGGCTCCGGTGTCCAAGCAGTCATCAGTGCGGCCCAACTCCTGCAGTCTGGCGACGGCTCTCTAGCGTTAGCCGTCGGCGCAGAATCCATGAGTAACGCGCCCTACTCCGTCGAAGGAGCGCGCTTTGGCAAGCGCATGGGGGATGGCAAACTCTACGACTGGCTCACCGGCGCACTCTCCTGCCCCTTCGGCACCGGCCACATGGGTGTCACCGCAGAAAACGTCGCTGCGGATAACAACATCTCCCGCGAACGCCAGGACGAATTCGCCGCCGAGTCCCAGGAGCGTGCCGCGAAGGCCCGCGCGGAGGACGTGCATACCGAGGAAATCGTCCCGGTCGGCGAGCTGGACTTTGATGAGAGCGTGCGGGAGACGAGCGTCGAGAAGCTGGCAAAGCTCAAGCCGGTCTTCGTTAAAGATGGAACCGTCACCGCCGGCAACGCCTCCGGCATCAACGATGGCGCTGCGGCCGCCGTGCTGGCCACCGCGGAGGAAGTGACCAAGCGCGGCCTAGACCCGCTGGCGAAGATTGTGTCCTGGTCCATCGCGGGCGTGGACCCGACGCGCATGGGCATCGGTCCGGTGGCTGCAGTGCCGAAGGCGCTTGAAAAGGCCGGCCTGGAGTTGCAGGATATTGACCTCATCGAATCAAACGAGGCCTTCGCCGCCCAGGCCATCGCCGTGCAGGACCAGCTGGGCTTCGACCCGGCCAAGACGAATATCTATGGCGGTGCCGTCGCGCACGGTCACCCGGTTGGCGCGACGGGCGTCATCCTGCTGACCAAGCTAGCTTATGCGCTTCGCCGCGAGGGCAAGCGCTATGGCCTGGTCACCATGTGCATCGGCGGCGGTCAAGGAATCGCCATGATTATTGAGAATGGAGCGAAGTAAATGAGCATCACCAAGGTAGCCGTCATCGGCGCAGGTTCCATGGGTTCTGGCATTGCGGCACTGTGTGCGTCGGCAGGCATGGACGTCGTGCTGCTGGACCAGGACGCGGAGGGCGCCCAGAGGGGCGTCGAGATCCAGCTCAAGCGCAAGGGTTTCCACCTGCCGGAATTTGCCGAGCGCGTGCGCGCCAGCGATGACTACGCCCTGCTGGAGGACCGCGAGTGGATCATCGAGGCCATCTTCGAGGACCTCGGCGCCAAGCATTCGCTCTATCAGGCCATTGAGCCTTATTTGTCTGCGGACGCTCTGTTGAGCTCGAATACCTCTACCCTGCCACTGGCTTCGCTCCTGGAGGGCGTGCCGGAGACCCGCCGCGACAAGTTCGCCATCACGCACTTCTTCAACCCACCGAAGGTCATGCGCCTGGTAGAGCTCATCGCTTCCGGCTCCACGGAGGCTGCTCTGCGAACGACCATCGAGCAAACCCTGGGCAAGATTGCGCTTGAGTGCCGCGATACGCCGGGCTTCATTGCCAACCGCGTGGGCTGTTACTGGATGGCCGCCGGCGTGGCCCGCGCCCGCGAGTTCGACGTGAGCTACGAGCTTGCGGACGCTGCCTTCGGCCGCGCCTTCGGCATCCCCCGCACCGGTATTTTCGGGCTGCTCGACTACATCGGTCTCCAGCTAGTCAAGCCCATTTGGACGTCGTTGGAGACGGCCTTGCCGGCAGGTGATCCGCTGCTTGACGTCCCCCTTGGTAATGACTCCTTCATCGAAGGTCTCGTTTCTCGGGGGCTGACCGGCCGCACTGGTGAGGGTGGCTTCTATCGCGGCCGTGACGAGGTCATCAACGCTTCCTACGAATACGTCCCCCGCTCAACGTTGTCCGATCCTGTCGTGGGCCTCAAGGATCCGCGCGAGGTCATGAACACCGACTCCCCCGGCGGCCGTTTTGCCCGCGCGGTCTTCCTCGACACGCTGGCCTACTGCTGCGAGGTAGCTCCCTCCATCGCGGACCACGTGGGCCTCATCGACGATGGCCTGACCTTGGGCTTCGGTTGGAAGAAGGGCATCTTCGCGCTTGCCGACGCCATCGGTATCGACCACGTCGCCTCCGCTTATGGTGCAGACGTTCCTGAATTGGTCTCCGCTGCTGCTCAGGCGGGTGGCTTTTATGGCGAGGGCTCAGTGCTGTCCTCGACGGGTTCTCGTCAGGAGCTCGCGCCGCGCGAGGGCGTCGTAACGCTGTCTTCTCTTGATACTGAGACCATCGTTTCTCTGGAGGCGGGCGCAGTCTACGCGGTGTCCACCTCTGCTGGACGCATCGGCATCATCGACCTGCACACACCGATGAACTCCATGCCAACCCCGGCTCTCGAGGTCATTCGAGCCGCCCTCGACGCTGTGCCCTCTTCCAACCTTGTCGCTCTGGTCATTGCTAACGACAAGCCGGTCTTCTGCGCGGGGGCGGACCTCGCGTCCATTGCGGCTGCGGGTGAATCGGGTTCCGCTTCGCGCGTCGAATCATTGATTTCGGATGGCTCGGAAACCCTGCGTGCACTCAAGTTCGTCCCGGTTCCCGTGGTAGCGGCTGTGCGGGGTGTTGCCTTGGGTGGCGGATTCGAAACCGCTTTGGCCTGCGACCGCATTGTTGCTCATGCCGATACGCGCCTCGGTTTCCCGGAGCGCACGGTGGGTCTCTACCCAGGCTGGACGGGCACTATCTCTTCGCTGGAGCGCCTCAAGGCAGCCGGTGTCGAAGACTATCACCAGAAGGCCTTCGACTTCATCGCCTCCGCCCGCAACTTCTCTTCTGCTTTCGAAGCCCAGAAGGCTGGCTTCTTATCCTCGGATGACGTCGTGCTCATGTCCTTCGACCACGTCCTCGCTCACGCTTTGCTCGAGGCCGCGGACCTGGCTGCCTCCTACACCCCGCCTGCAGACGCTTCTATCGAGATGTACTCCGGCTCCCCCGCCTTGGACCATGACTGGCCCATCGAGGGCACCACCGAGAACGACCACGTTATCGTGGCCAAGCTCGCCGAGATGTATACCGCCCCTACTTCCTCCAACTCCGCCTCGGCTTCGCTGAGCTTCACCGAGTTCTGTGAGCGCGAAGTGGAATTCGACGTACCGCTGGTCCTCCTCCCAGCCAACGTGGAGCGCGCCAAACACATGGCCGCAACCCGCAAGCCCCTCAACAACTAGCCCCGGCCGCTTCTATTTCCCAACCCCGCTCCCTTTTTCGGAGTGGGGTTTCTCCTTGTTCGTTGCGACCTGGACCGGCAATTGACAGGCAGGTTTAAGCTGGTCACTTGCAAGTTTGAGCTGGTCATTCTGTGTACAGCTCAAACTTGCACATGGTTCCACTTAAAAGGCATTAGTCACATGGTTTACTTGCCCCCCAACACCACCCCACCCCAAAGTTCAATACATTGAATTTAGTGATTCATTGAACTGAACACTATTCTTGGCTGCCATGAGTATTAGCGTCCAGAACTTGAGCGTGAGCTACGGCGCGAACACCGCGATTCGGAACATCAGCTTCACCCTCGACTCCCCCGGCATGCACGGCATCATCGGCCCCAACGGCTCAGGCAAATCCACCCTCATGAAGGCGATGCTCCAGATCCTGGACAAACACAACGTCCACGGCACAGGCCCCACCGGCGCCCCTGCCGGCTACCCCGTCACCCTCGACGGCAAGGCCCCCGCCGAGCAGCGCCGCGCAATCGCTTATATCGAGCAGCGCTCTGACCTCGACCGCAACTTCCCCACCAGCGTCTTCGACACCGTCCTGATGGGCACTTACCCGCGCCTGGGTCTTTTCCACCGCCCCGGCAAGGCCGAACGCGAAGCAGCCACCCAGGCTCTCAAGGACGTCGACATGTGGGACTTTCGCCACCGCCACATCAGCGAACTCTCGGGCGGACAGTTCCAGCGCGTCCTCTTTGCCCGCGCCATCGTCCAGGACGCGGAGTACATCTTCCTGGACGAGCCCTTCGTCGGCATCGACGTCCCCAGCGAGAAGACGATCGTGACCCTGCTGCGGCAGATGGCGGACGCGGGCAAGCACGTCGTCGTCGTGCACCACGACATGAACACGGTGCGCGGCTACTACAACGACCTCATCGTCCTCAACGGCGAGCTCGTCGCGGCGGGTCCCACCGAGGAGGTCTTCGTCCCCGACGTGCTGCAGAAGGCCTTCGGCGCGCTCGTCATCCGCGAGCCGTCAGCACCAGCCCACCCCACGCCACGGCAGGCAGCCCTCCAGGAGGAGACAGCATGATCGCGGAGTTCCTCGACTCACTACTCAGCCACGGCTACCTGCAAAATGCGCTGATCACCTCGGTGATCGTGGGCGTGGCCTGCGGCATCGTCGGCAGCTTCATCGTGCTGCGCGGCATGGCCCTGATCGGCGACGCCATCTCGCACGCCGTACTACCGGGGGTCGCGGCCTCCTACCTGCTCGGCACGAACCTCTTCCTCGGGGCGGTGGTCGCGGGTCTACTCGCCACACTGGCGATCGGGCTGATCAGCGAACGCTCCACTGTGAAGAACGATTCGGCGATCGGCATCGTCTTTTCCGCCTTCTTCGCGATCGGCGTGCTGCTCATGGCGAAAGCGCAGACGGCGACGGATCTGACGGAGATCCTCTTCGGCAACGTCCTGACCGTTCAGGACGCCGACCGCAACCTCTCGATCGGTATTGCCGCTGCCGTGCTGATTCTCACGCTGGTCTTTTACAAGGAGCTCAAGCTCAGCACCTTCGACCCCGTCATGGCGCAGTCGGCTGGCGTGCCCGTGCGGGCAATCCACTACGGGCTGATGGTGGTGCTCACGCTGGTGACGGTCATTTCCCTGCAGACGGTGGGCGTGATCCTGGTGGTCTCCCTGCTGATTACTCCGGCGTCGGCGGCGTACCTGCTGACGAACCGGCTGGGAGTGATGATCGGGCTTTCAGTGGCGATCTCGGCGCTCAGCTCCGTAGTGGGGCTGTTCCTGAGCTATAGCTACAACGTGTCCTCCGGCGTGACGATCGTGCTGACCGCCAGCGCGCTGTTCCTGCTGGCTTTCCTCTTCGCGCCAGGCAAGGGACTGATTGCTCGCTCGCTGGGCAATAAGCCACTGGCCGCGCTGTTGGCCCTCCTGGTGGGCGGTGCCCTCGTGTTCGGGGCCGTGACCTTCTCGACGGAGGAGAAGGCAGACGGTGAGCAGCTGAACGTCGTCACCACCTTCACGCTGCTGGCGGACCTGGTGGAGGAGATCGGCGGCGAGGCGGTGGACGTCCATAACCTCGTGCCGACCGGCACGGACCCGCACGACTACGACCCCCTGCCCGCGGACCTGGATGCGACGAGCGACGCCGACCTGCTGTTCTACAACGGGCTGAACCTCGAGGGCGGTGAGCACGGCTGGCTCGCGAAACTGAAAAACACCGCGGGCCTGGACGATTCCCAGATGGTCGAGGCCACCAAGGGCGTGGAACCGAAGTACCTCAAGGACGAAAAGGGCAATCAGGAGATCAACCCGCACGCCTTCCTGGACCCGACCGTCGGCATCGCGATGGCCGAGAACGTGACCGCGGCGCTGGCCGAGGCCCTGCCCGAGCGTGCCGAGCACATCGAGGAGAAGGGGGCGGAGTACAAGGCCATGCTGGAGAGCATCGACGCCGACTACCGCGAGCAGATCGGTGCGCTGCCGAAGGAGGATCGTGTGCTCGTGGCCAGTGAACATGCCTTCCAATACATGGTCGACACCTACGGCATGGAGCAGCTGTATATCTGGCAGATCGACACGGATGAAAACGGCTCCCCCGCGCAGATCGGACACCTCGTGCGCCAGCTGAAGGACAAGCGCCCGAAGCACCTGTTCGTGGAGTCGAACGTGGATACGCGCCCCATGAAGACCGTCTCGAAGGAGGCCGGGATTCCGATCTTCGACGAGCCACTGCACTCCGATGAGCTCGGCAAGCCGGGCACGGTCGCGGGAACCTACGAGGATTTCCTGCGCAGCAACTTGAAGACCATGATCGCGGGGCTGAAGCGCTAAAACGCGAATGCTCGAGGCCCACATGCGTTGGGCTTCCCCGGTCGCATTCCCGTTACCTTGTGAGTGTCCCCGATAATGGGGATAGTCGCTGGTCCCGGTATGGCTTACCTGCCCTGTAGTTTCCATAATCCGGGGGGTGTTGCCGCCGGGTGCCAGGACTTTCGATGACAGCTGATAGGGACACGGCCAGTTTTAAACTAGGTCTCTTTGTAACGTGGGTGCTTGCAACGAAGGTCATGACACCAGCGACTGGAACAACGCCATACCCATCTCGTTTTCTAGGAGCTCATCATGTCTCCGGAGCATTCCATCGACATATTCCTTGGGTTAGACGTCGGCAAATCTGAACACCACGCCTGCGCCTTAGACCGTGATGGCAACAAGGTCTTCGACAAACCGTTGCCTCAACTCGAATCCGAACTAGCAGGCGTTTTTCACCAGCTTCAGAAGCTTGGCACCGTGCTCGTGATCGTCGACCAACCCAACACCATCGGCGCACTACCGATTGCTGTAGCCCGGGACTGCGGTTGCGAAGTCGGATACCTGCCAGGTCTTGCGATGCGCAAAGCTGCAGATCTCTATCCGGGACGTGCAAAACAGACAAACGCGACGCATTCATCATCGCCGACACCGCCCGCACAATGCCCCACACGCTACGTGCCGTCGACCGCAATGATGAGGTACTCTCCGCCCTAAAGATGCTGTCCGGCTTCGATGATGACATCGCCCGCGATTGCACTCGCACTGTCAATCGGCTTCGCAGTGTCCTCACCCAGATCTACCCCAGCCTGGAACGAGTTTTTGCTGGTAGCACCCTGACTCGCACGCCGATCCTGGAATTATTGATCCATTACAAGGGACCGCAGGGGCTAAAAAGAGCCGGATACCAACGAGTGTTGAACTGGATGATCAAGCGCACACGTAAAGACCCCACCCCGCTGGTAGACGACATTTTTACAGCGCTGAAAGCTCAAACAGTCACCGTGCCTGGAAGCGATGCCGCCGAGTTAGTAATTCCTCAACTGGCTGCAAACATCCAGGCCCTCAAAGAGCAACGAAACACCATTGCTGAGCAGGTTGAAGAGATGCTCGCTGATTTCCCTCTTTGTGAGGTCTTGATGAGTATGCCCGGAGTCGGCATCAAGACCGCAGCGCAGATCCTTCTTGCGATCGGTGATGGCTCCGACTTCGCTAGTGCTGTTATGTCCATAGGGTTTTTGGACATGGAGTCCGGTGTCTTTTTGGACACGGAATCCATGGAGGCCTTGGACACTT